>NZ_JADBTB010000035.1:0-32472 GCF_020246405.1 Microcystis sp. M083S1 | reverse complement strand
CAGTTTGTTCTAGAAGTTTTAATAATAGCTTTCGATGATCATTGACTCCACTTCCTACTTCTTTAACTACTCGAACAATTTGATAGCCTTTCGCAATACAATAAGCTTCCAATCTTTTTGCCTGAGTCTCTAAGTTAGATTGATTTTCTGAACTAGAAACTCGCCCATAAATAGCTACTTTATTTTCACCGCAAAAACGGTCATCTTCAAAAATAATAATTGTTCCTGTAGGAAGACGTTCTCCTTGTAACTGCCCTCGATTCCACATTCTCCAAGTAGTGTCATAACTGATCCCTTTTTTCTTAGCATAATCTGATAGTTTTATATGAACTGCAATGTAAACTTGTACTAACCATATTAGCAGTTGTTTGCAGTCATTTGCATATATTTTTTATAAAACTTTACAATACCTGAAATCCCTTTTCTAGATCTTCGATCGCGTAGGTTAAAATTTTCCAATTCAGGCGATCAATTTCCTCCTCGGCAATTCTGACTATTGCTTCCAGAGATCTTTGAATCCATTTACCATCTTTTAAGTGGGGCAAATGTTGCAGCAATTTCAGCAAGTCTTCGGTTAATTGAGAATAGGAATTTTCCATTGGTGGGTTGGGTTTTGGGTTTTAGGGTGGTCACTGCGTGCGCGTTGCGGGGGGTTTTAGGGTGTTGGGGAAGATATTTCTTAGTCCCCATTTCCCCATTTCCCTGTCCATTAGTTCACTATTTAAAGACTTAAGGTCACTATTCAGGATTATTTATTGCTTGATTAACTTGGGTGATTTGGGTTTGAAAATATTGTTCACGATAACGGATAGCTTGGGCTAATTCCGCACCTTTTTGGAAAGCGAGTAAAGCTTGGGGATAATTTTTTCTCTCTAGATAAATTTGACCGATTTGATCGTAGGTATTCATTAAACCGTAGTAATTATAACCCAATTCATGGACTTTAATTAATTCTTGATAGATTTGTAAAGCATAATCCACCTGTTGATAACTTTTATAAAGTTCGGCCAACTTATTTAAAGCTTCTCCTGCGGTGCCGTACTGTTGTAAAGCAAAAGCGAGAGAATAGGCTTCTTGAAAGTTTTGGCTGGCTTTATTTGCATCTTTTAAAGCTTGGTAATCTAAACCAATTTGAATTTTTAGAGCGGGAATTAACTGTATTTGCTGATTTCTGATCTGGGTTTCAGCTATTTCTTCTTTAATTTTTACCGCGTTAGCTGGTTGCAGAGATTCTCGATAAATTTCTGCTAGTCTTTGCAAATAAATTCCTTGCTTGAGTGAGTCATTACGAGCTTTGGCTAGTGCTAATAATTCCTCGTAAACTGGGGATGCTTTTTGATAATCAAAACGGGATAAATGAATTTGACCAAGTTGATTTAGAGTCGCTTCTACTGCCACATTATCACCAGATTGTCTGGCATTAGCTAGAATTTTATCATAGATAATTATCGTCTCATTAAAAGCTCGGATCTGTTGATAGGATGTACCTAGTAATGCTAATAATTCCCCGTCCATTGTCTGGTTAGTTTCTGCGGTTTGTTGCACAGTTTTTAAACGAGCAGTAATTAATTTAACATCCTCGGTTCGATCTCGATTCCAAGCTGCTAACCCCACTTTTCCCAAAGATTTTACTTCTTCTTTTGCTCCTAAATAACGATTTAATTTAATCACTTCATACCAGATAGGAAAAGCTTCCTCATTTAATCCCGCATCGTATTTAGCCTGAGCTTCAGCATCGCGTTGATCGATGTATAATAAAAGTTGACGACGCTCCAAGGGAGTTAAAGGGCGATCGATTGCGGGTAATAAAGGACTTTTTAGGGGAGTTTCGAGGGGATTGGCTGCAGGGGTTTCTGTTTGTGCGAGGAGAGGAAGGGAAGTACCGATCAAACAGAGCCATAAACTGAGAGAAAAACGTAGCATAATAGATTGATAGGAGCGTAGTAGAGGATGATATTTTGTGATTGATCGATTCTATAAGAGACTGACTGCCGAAAATTTGCGTTTCCCAATTTTGGGTTTAATTGCTAGTTTGATTGTAACCTTTAGTCTGGGGGCCTGTGGTGTCTCCCCGCAAGTTTTGGCAGAACAACGAATGTTTCTACCCCTCTCGGTCGAGTTTTTGGGAGAATATCAATTACCAGAAGCGGATTATCAGGAGACAAGGGTGGGGGGATTATCGGCAATTACTTATGATCGTGCCAATAACCGCTTTTATCTCCTCAGCGATGATCGTTCTCAGAAAGCTCCGGCCCGCTTTTATACGGCTAGTTTGCAGATAAATGATGAAAAAATCGAAAAAGTGAATTTAGAGGCGGTCACGTTCCTAAAAGATGGCAAGGGAGAAAGGTTTAAAAAGGGATCGATCGACCCGGAAGGTATCGCTTTTTCGCCCCGACAAACTTTGTTTATTTCCAGTGAAGGTGCGGTTAAAGAGGGAATTGCTCCTTTTATTGCTGAATTTGATTTGCAGGGACAATTAAAGGAGTCTTTGTTAATTCCTAATCGCTTTTTACCGGATGATAGCAATCAAAAAGGAATAGAGGATAATTTAGGGTTTGAATCCTTAACTTTAGGGATTACCAGCACTCTCAAAGACGATCCTTTTCGTTTGTTTACTGCCACAGAAAACGCTTTAATTCAAGATAGTCCCACGGGAAAAAGAGCAGAAAATCTCAGAGTGCGACTTCTTCATTATGTGATTGATCCGATTGGTGCGCCTGTGTTAGTATCGGAACAATTGTATGTGTTAGATGAGCCACCTAGTGGTGCGAGATACTACGGTTTAACGGAATTATTAGCTTTAGAAAAAGAGGGTTATTTTCTCAGTTTAGAGCGAACTTTTGGTTTAGAAGGTTTTGGAGCGAAACTATTTCAGGTAGTTAATGGTAGTGCCACGGATACCTCGAAAATTGCTCGGATACCGGGGGAATTAGAAGCTTTACAGGTGCAACCCTTGCGGAAAAAATTATTACTAGATTTAGGGACTTTGGGGATTGATTTAGATAATTTAGAAGGAATGACCCTCGGTCCAAGATTAGCTGATGGCAGTCGCTCTTTGATTTTAGTCAGTGATGATAATTTTAATCCGAATCAGGTCAATCAGTTTTTACTATTTCGACTCAAGGAAAAATAAACAAGAGATGGTTAATTGCCTCACCTATCCCCTTCTGGGAGAGGGATTGGGGTGAGGACTAGCAATAAAGAAAAAGGGGATAAATAGCCGGTTTAAAGACACAACGGCCAGTTAATAATCACTTTTTTCGATATCTTTGCGAAGATCATTCAGGTCAATATAGCGATCGGTGGCATTTCGCAATTCCCTAGCGATCATCCCTTCCGTAGAAACTACGGTAATATGAGTATTTTTAGAGCGCAATAGTTCGATCGCTCGTTCAAAATCGCCATCACCGCTAAATAAAATGACTCGATCGTATTGATCGACGGTATTAAACATATCGACGACAATTTCGATATCTAAATTAGCTTTCTGGGAAAACCGACCGGAACTATCATCATAATATTCTTTCAAAATTTTTGTTCTCACCGTATAACCCAAACTAATTAAAGCATCGCGAAAACCTCTTTGATCTTGGGAATCTTTTAAACCCGTGTACCAAAAGGCATTAATTAACATAATATTCGGGTCGTTGGTGAAGTAATTTAACACCTTACGCGGGTCAAAAAACCAACCATTTTTTTGTTGAGCATAAAACATATTATTGCCATCCACAAAAATCGAAAGGCGATCTTTCGGACGGGTGCCACCATTACAATGACAAAGACCGGCTTCTGTCATACAAAATACATACCTAATTTTTTATACAGTTTAACTATAAAATTACTTTTTAGTAATTTTACGGGGGAAAACGACTATTCTTTGGGGAATAGCGGTGATTTGAGAGCAAAAAGATAGCAACTAAAATAAAAATTAGCTTTTTTGTCTAAGTAGGGAGACACAATTATTTGTAGGATGGGTTAGCGGTAGCGTAACCCATGCGGGCGTTGGGTTTCATGCTTCAACCCAACCTACGTTTATCTTATATTTAATTCCACCCACCCACTTAGGAGACAAACTAGATAATAGTTTGGGAATAATTAAAAGTGATAATAGAGGGATTGTACAGTAATCAGGTCATTTTGATAATCTTTCTCGATAGATGGGTATCAATAGGGCTGGTTAGATCAGGTAGGAACACCAATCACTCCAACCTCCAGAATATAGCTTAACATTCTCGTATCCGGCTAGGGTCAGGGAAAAGATATTAACACAGGCTGTCACTCCCGAACCACAGTAGAGGATAATTTCTTGATCGCCTTGCCGCTCTTGCCAACGTTGTTTTTGCAGGGCCAGGGGTTGAGAAAAACCCTGACTATCGGTGACTTCTAACCAAGGATAATTAAGCGCCCCCTCGATGTGGCCGGCGATCGGATCGATCGGTTCCCTTTCGCCCCGATAGCGATCGCTTTCCCTGGCATCAATTAACACCACTCCCGCTTGCTCTTTTTGCCTTTTTACCTCCTCGATTGTGACTACCCAATCCTGTTGAACTTGGGGGAGAAAAGTGCCGGTTTTCGGCACAGGTATCTGATTGGAGACGGGATAACCCGCATTTAACCAATTTTGCCAACCACCATCGAGAATGCTGACTCGTTCATGGCCCAGATAACGTAATAACCACCAGAGACGACTGGCAAAGGCAAAACGGGAGGCATCGTAGGCGATGACATGGGTTTGGCCGGAAATCACCCCTAACGAGCTTAATTTAGCGGCGATCGTCGGCGGATTCGGTAAAGGATGACGGCCGCCATGACGGGCAACGGGAGCCGATAAATCGCGATCGAGGTGTAAATAGAAGGCATTTTCAATATGATTGGCTAAATACTCTTGATAACCGAGATCGGGATCGTTTAATTGAAAACGACAGTCAATAACCATCAGATCGGGGCGATCAAGATTAGTCACTAACCAACTAGGAGAAACGAGGGGTGCGATCGGATTCATGGCGGGAAAATTGTTTAATAATTAATAGACAGTTGCGTTGATCTTCGCTGCGAGTATAACTGAGTTGATCGGCGATTTTTTGGAGGATCGGCAGTCCTTGCCCATGACCAGAGAAACTATAGTCATGATAGGCGTTTTTCTCGATAAAGTCCTCTAAATCGAAGGCGGAACCCCGATCCCAGATGCGAATTTCCATCTGGGATCGGGTAATCTCGATCTCGATCTCGATCGGGATTTCGGGAGGTAGGTGTCGGTGAGCGTGACGGACTGCATTAGTAAAACCTTCGGCAAGAGCAAGCTGACACTGGAGCCAGTCTTTTTGGGGAATGCCGGCCGGTTCAAGTTGCTGAAAATATTTTAAAACGGTATCTAAGGACCTGAGATCGCTATCTACCTGAAAAGAAATCTTCACCCCCGGCTTACCTCTCCAATGCCTTACGCTAGAAGTTATACCATTTTTCCCAAACTATGACTGATGTATTAGCTCGATTCTGGATTTAATCCTGTCTTGAGGTACAAGCAAAGTCGTCCACTCCCCTCTAGTGTAAGCAGTAAGATTGAGATAGTCGAGTTACAAAAAAGATGGTACGAATTCTAGTAATTGATGATGATGGAGTAATTCAGACGTTTCTGAGCCGCGCTTTGCAGAAGGAATACGAGGTTTTTGTTGCCAGTGATGGGGAAGAAGGATTAAAGCAAGCGGGGCAACTAAAACCGGCGATGATTATTTGTGATTGGATGATGCCGGGGATCGATGGGTTGGAAGTTTGCCGGCAAATTAAGCTTAATCCCCAACTGTCAACGACTTTTTTTATCCTCTTAACTTCTTTGGGATCGGTGGAGGATCGGGTGAAGGGATTGGATGCGGGGGCGGATGATTTTTTGTGTAAACCGATCGAGATTAATGAGTTAAGAGCGCGCGTGCGGGCGGGAATGCGTTTGCATCAATTAAGTCACGATCTGCAAGCGCAAAAACAATTACTAGAAATGGAGTTAGCGGAAGCGGCGGAATATGTGCGATCGCTGTTACCAGAACCTTTTATTTCTCCAAAACTTGCTATCGATTTTCGCTTCCTTCCTTCTCGTCGATTGGGGGGTGATGGCTTTGATTATTATTGGTTAGATAATGACCATTTGATGTTATATCTTTTAGATGTGGCAGGCCATGGGTTGCGAGCGGCTTTACCTTCCCTTTCGGTGATTAATTTACTCCGTTCTCGTGGTTTAACTCAGGTAAATTACTATCAACCTAATCAGGTTTTACAAGGGTTAAATCAAGTTTATCAAATCAGCCCTAAGAATGATAAATATTTTACTATCTGGTACGGAATTTATGATCGGAAACAACAACAGTTAACCTATGCCAGTGCCGGTCATCCCCCGGCAGTTCTCCTGACTCAAAAACCTTTTGGCCAGATGATTGAAACCAGACTGAAAGCCCCCGGTTTTCCCATCGGGATGTTTCCGGAAGCGGAATATATTAATCAGGTTAAATGCCTGAATTTACCCAGTAGCCTTTATCTTTTTAGCGATGGAATTTACGAGATCGATTGTGCTGATGGTAGGATGTGGGGACTAGAAAACTTTATTCAATCTTTGCGAAATTATCACTGTAATTCCGCCAAAAATCTCGATAATTTTATCGAAAAGATTCAAGCTTTACAATTTGATGGTAATTTTAAGGATGATCTTTCGATCATGCAGGTGGATTTTCGCTGATTAACTTCCTAAAATTTTTTGTTCTAATTCTTCTCGGTTATTAAAAATTTCAAAAACTCGATCCATATCGGTCAATTCAAATAACATTTTTATCTGATCATTAATCGAGCAGATAAAAATCTTACCCCCCGCAGAACGCACGGTTTTTAAGGATAAAACTAGCGCCCCTAAACCAGAACTATCCATAAAGGTGACATTCTTGAAATCAACGATAATAACCTCGGAACCTCCCTGCACGGCTTCGGTAATTTCTTGGCGAAATTGGCCAGCTTGGTTGCCATCTAAAATACCCGATGGTTGAATAACTTTAATCGCAGAACTCATAAAAAAAAGGAAAAATTAAAGGTTTTCTACCTGCTCACTCATAACTGCTCGCTGAAATCTGCTGACATCAGCCAATCTTTAACTATTTTTAACATATTAGGGTCAAGAAAAGCGCAAAATTAAAAATAGGAATTTTTGAAACTGCATGGAAAGTTACGATGTCATCCTCATCGGTGCCGGGCATAATGGTTTAGTTTGTGCCGCCTATCTCCTCAAAGCCGGTTATCGCGTCCTCCTTCTCGAACAGCGTAGCGTACCAGGAGGAGCCGCTACCACAGAAGCGGTTATCCCGGATCTAGCCCCCGATTTTAAGTTTAATCTCTGTGCGATCGATCATGAATTTATCTTTTTAGGACCAGTAATTGAGGAATTAGAGCTAAAACGCCACGGATTAGAGTATTTATTCTTCGATCCTACCGTTTTCTGTCCCCATCCCTCCGGCCAATATTTTCTTTCCTATCGCTCTCTGGAAAAAACTCACGCCGCAATTGCCCAGTTTTGTCCGCGAGATGCCGATCGCTACCTTCAGTTTATCGACTATTGGGCGCAGTTGATGAATGCGATCGGGCCTTGGTTTAATGCCCCGCCCCAAGATTTGCTCAGAATCGCCCGCAATTATAACTCTAGTGCCTTAGCTAGTGTCTGGAAAGCGATCGGCTCGAAAAAGAAACTGCTCGACTTCATCCGCACGATGATTACTTCCCCCGAAGATGTCCTCAATGAGTGGTTTGAGAGCGAATTTGTCAAAGCACCCCTGGCTCGTCTAGCGGCGGAAATTGGCGCTCCTCCCTCCCAAAAAGGCATTACCTCCGGGATGATGATGATGGCAATGCGTCATTCCCCCGGGGTGGCTCGCCCTCGTGGTGGTACAGGCGCACTAACCGAGGCTCTGGTGAAATGTGTTGTTAGTCTCGGTGGGGTAATTTTAACCGAGCAGAAAGTTAAACAGATTCTAATCGAGGAAGGACAAGCGATCGGGGTTAGGGTGGACTCTGGACATGAATATCTCGCAAAAGCGGGTGTTATCTCTAATATTGACGCTAGACGAGTCTTTTTACAGTTAGTCGCCCCCGCCGATGTGGATGCCGCCGATCCAGAATTGCGAGAAAGGGTAGAACGGCGAATTGTCAATAACAATGAAACAATTCTTAAAATTGATTGCGCCCTCGCCGAAGCACCAAGGTTCGAGGCTTATGATCACAAAGAGGAGTATTTACAGGGAACGATTCTCATCGCCGATTCCGTGCGTCACGTTGAACAGGCCCACGCTTTAACGATTTTGGGGCAGATTCCCGACGAAAATCCCTCGATGTACCTAGATGTCCCCACTATTCTCGATCCCTCCATGGCTCCCCAGGGCAAGCATACCCTCTGGATCGAATTTTTTGCCCCCTATCAGATTGCCGGGGCCGAGGGAACGGGATTAAACGGCACGGGATGGACGGAAGAATTAAAAAATCGCGTGGCCGATCGAGTTCTTGATAAACTGGCCGATTATGCTCCCAATCTCAAATCTTCGATCATTGCCCGTCGGGTGGAAAGTCCGGCCGAATTAGCTAATCGTTTGGGTTCCTATAAAGGTAATTACTATCATCTTGATATGACCTTAGATCAGATGATTTTCCTGCGTCCTTTACCGGAAATAGCTAACTACAAAACTCCCATTAAAAACCTTTATTTAACTGGGGCAGGAACTCACCCCGGCGGCTCAATTTCGGGGATGCCGGGGCGTAATTGCGCTCAGGTTTTTCTGCGGGATCAAAGCACTTTTCTGCAAAGATTATTTAACTAGGGTTTGCTGAATAAATGTGAAATAAGTAGGTAGGCGTTAAAAGTTATCATATCCCCCCGCCTATCGGCACCCCCCTTATCAAGGGGGGCAGGGGGGATCGAACCTAAAATCCATTTTTAATTTAATTATAACCAGCTACTTATGTACAAGGTAAGGAGTTTAGTGGCTTGTTTCACAAAACAGATGCAAGATTTTAAAGCTAGTGTCTCAAAAACCTTGCATCTTGATCGACGATCGCCCTTACTTTTTCAGCAAACCCTAATTATTTTTTACTATTTGAGTATCGGGGTGATTTTCCCTTAATTCCAAAATGTAATAAGACAGTTGAATAAAAATACTATAGTGATAATTCATGGGTTGTCTCCTTGATTTAATTTTGCTAGTTCCTGAAGTGCATTTCTTCCGTCTTTTTCCTGGTAGCGATCAGCATCACTACTATCTTTGCCTGACAGGGGCAAGCTATATTCTAAACGGGGATGACTTCAGGCGTTATGACCGCTCTTACCTAATCTCCCTAGTGTGTTTTGGTACGAATAATCAGAATAGTTTGATCGTCTTCATAAATTTCATAAAGCAGACGATCTTTTCTATTTAGGCGATAGGAATACAAGCCTTCTAAATCGCCTTTTAAGGATTTGCCAATATAGGGATTAATTGCAATTATGTTAGTTAAAATTTATTGAAGTTTGACTTTTTGTTTTTGGGTGAGTTCGTCGGTATCTTTTCGCGCTTGTTTAGAAAAGACAATTGTGTAGGTTGTCATCCAAATACTTGTTCCATTATCAGGGTTTCTCCTGCGGCATATTCTCGTCGTGCTGATGCAATATGTTGTAATAGTTTGGAATCTTGCATGAGTTCGGAGGTTTCAGCTAAGGATTCCCATTCTTCTTGAGTGATGAGAATATAACTGCGATTTTCACGAACGATCACTACTCCATCGGGTTCTTTTTCAGTGCAATCGCAGAGTTTTTCTAGGTTGGCTTTGGCGTAATCAACGGTGACTTGATACATAAATCGCTTACGGTTTGTGGGGATTAGTCTTATAATAAAGCAAAAATTGCTTCTTGGCTGACGTTTTCATGATTTATTTTGGGCTTTTTGGTTCTGATCGAGAAGAAGGCGATATGACAACTTTAGTAATGATCTAAGCCGTAACTTGCATAATGTTTATTTTGGCTTTTCCGAGATCATGGTATAAAATGTTCTATGAACGGTTAAATACTAGGAGATATTACTGAACTGAGAATATTTGGGCTATGCGGAAATAGCCTGGAGAGGTGGGAGAGATTTGCCTCGTGCAGTGTAGTCTTCGATAAGGAGATCTAGAACTTCAAGGGCATTTTGTAGAGCTGCATGGTAGGTTTCACCATGGGTATGAGCATAGGGGCCAAATTCAGGGAGGTGGGCGATAAATTTGTTGTCTTCTTCTGACCATTGAATAAAAATACTATAGTAATAATTCATGGGTTGTCTCCTTGATTTAAGTTTGCTAGTTCCTGAAGTGCATTTCTTACGTCTTTTTCCTGGTAGCGATCAGCATCACTACTATCTTTGCCTGACAGGGTCAAGCTATATTCTAAACGGGGATGGCTCCAAACGGTATGACTACCTTTACCGGGGCGATAGGTAAACCCTGCTTTCAGAAGTATAGACTTGAGTTCTCGTATTTTTTTAGGCATTTACTATCTGCTGGAGTAATTTTATTGCAGTTTGAGCATTATTAAGGTATTACAAAGAATCTAGGAATGACGGAGTGATTGGATATCTTCGACCATTTCGGGGGGAAAGCGTTGGCTTAATTCCTCGTCGGGAAGTTGAGAAAGCATCAGATTATAATTATTTTTTACTGTTTGCGTGTTAGGGTGATTTTCGCCTAGTGTGGCTATCAAAATAGCAATCGCTCTTTGATAGAGAGGTTCTGCTTCTGTGTATTTCCCTTGAGACTGATAAAGATCCGCCAGATTGTTGAGACTGTTGGCCACATGAGGATGCTCTGCTCCTAATTGCTTTTCCCGAATCGCCAGTGCTCGCAAATAGAGGGGTTCTGCTTCTGCGTATTTCCCTTGAGCGCGATAAAGATCCGCCAGATTGTTGAGACTGGTCGCCACATCAGGATGCTCTTCTCCTAATTGCTTTTCTGTAATCGCCAGCGAGCGCAAAAAGAGAGGTTCTGCTTCTGCGTATTTCCCTTGATCATAATAAAGACCAGCCAGATTGTTGAAACTGTTGGCCATCTCAGGATGCTCTTCTCCTAATTGCTTTTCTGTAATCGCCAGCGCTCGCAAAAAGAGAGGTTCTGCTTCTGCGTATTTCCCTTGAGAATCATAAAGTAACGCCAAATTGTTGAGACTGGTCGCCACATCAGGATGGTCGGAGCCTAATTGCTTTTCCGTAATCTCCAGCGAGTGCAAAAAGAGAGGTTCTGCTTCTGCGTATTTCCCTTGAGCGCAATAAAGACTCGCCAGATTGTTGAGACTGGTCGCCACAGCAGGATGCTCTTTTCCTAATAGCTTTTCCCGAATCGCCAGCGAGCGTAAAAAGAGAGGTTCTGCTTCTGTGTATCTCCCTTGATCTTGATAAAGACTCGCCAGATTGTTGAGATTAGAAGCAACACTAGGATTATTGCAACCAAATAACTCTTCATGGATTTTTAATCCTTGTAAAAATAGAGATTCTGCTTGAGCAAAATCGCCTTGATATTGATAAGAAATACCTAAATTGCTCGAAGCATTTGCTTCTGATGTTTTATCACCAATTTGCTGGGCAATTTCTAATTGTTTTTGAAAATATTCAATTGCTTGCTGATATTTTCCTAAGGATTGATAAGTAATCCCCAGATTTCCGAAAGCATTTGCTAGGGCAAGAATATCGCCGATCTCCTGAGCAATTGCTAATTGTTCTTGAAGATGTGAAATTGCTTCTTGATACTGCCCTAAAGACTGATAAGCCGCTCCCAAATTACCTAAAGTATTCGCCAGCGAATACCGATCATTAGTTTCTCTAATAATTACTAATTGTTGCTGAAGATATTGTACTGCTTCTCTATATTGACCCCAAGATTG
Source organism: Microcystis sp. M083S1 (assembly GCF_020246405.1). Lineage (NCBI taxonomy): Bacteria > Bacillati > Cyanobacteriota > Cyanophyceae > Chroococcales > Microcystaceae > Microcystis > Microcystis sp. M083S1. The sequence goes on along the minus strand of NZ_JADBTB010000035.1, from coordinate 20,570 downwards.
ATAAATCATTGCTAACCGGCCAAGAGCAAAAACCTCAGATTGTTTATCACCAATATCCTGAGCTTTTTTTAAGAGCTTTTGATAGATTTTAGGATTATGTTTTTTGGGCGTAATCTGATCAAAGTTCTCAAGATTTAACTCTGTTTCATAATTACTAGCCTGAGCCGAATTAGTTTGATTTTTATGAATCTGAATCATCATTAGCCTCCAATAAATTCTCCAATACATTTAAAAATTGCTCAAATTCTGATTCTGCGGATTGAATTGCCTGAATCCATTCTGATAATTCTTTAACTGTTATATTAACTTTGCCCTCCTGTTGACGAGCATTTCCCTTAAGTTTGTAGAAAATTGCTTTCAATTTACATAGACTTTCAATGCCGTAATCAAGATTAGAAAGAGAAGTCGAAATAGACTTGGAACTCTCACTGGTTGTATCTAAGTTAGCAGGGTTTTGTTTAACCTGCTCCCCTACAGGCGGCTGTAGTCAAAAATTATTAATTTGTTTATCAATATTAATATCCCGATTAGCAAAGTTAAGAATTTTTTCTAAGTCAGTCAACTGATTAATAACGTAAGGATTAGATTGATTTTCCTTAACCACTTGTTCTGCAACTTTTTGTATTTCTGGGTCTTTCAATAGAGTCGCCATTACCTCAATCGTTTCAGGTAACAAACCAGGATCTTGATTAGCCGATTGCAACTTTTTTAAAGTATCAGGAGAATTCGCTCCGATTAAATTTATCAGTTTTTCAAGGGAACCATCTAAGACAAGCTCCCCCACACGGGCCAACGCTCCCCCTAAAATAATCGTGACTCCTGTAGCCAATAGCGTTAAAGGTTCCATGGTACGACTCCTTGCTAGTAAATGGCACTTAATTAATTGTTAGATAGTGTAACAGGCTTCTGGTTCTTGTGTTTTATCTTTAATAAGATTATAGCCTGTGAAATAACAAAATGCCTACCCCGTGGAACAGGCTTCTAGTTCCTGTACTTGATCTTTGATCAGATTAAAGTAAAAGCTTTAATTCCAGTTTGCTTAAGTTTATCGTTCATTTTCCTTAATAAAACTAAGGTTTAACTAACACTTGATCTATGGGAATATGAGTTAGAAAAAATGCTTCTCCTTCCGAATCTCGCAAAGCTTCTAAATAGGCATCAATCCCTCGCGGTTGGGGCAAGTTTTCAACATCTGCCAAATGCAAAGCCAAAGCTGATCGCATTTGCTCCGTTGTTTCTTCTAGAGTCGCACCTGTTGCTACACAACCCAATACATCGGGTGAATAAGCTGAAAATCCCGTCTCACTTTTTTCGAGAACAATTAGATATTTGTCGATCATTTTAACCCTGCTTGTTTAAGAATACTAGCTAAAGTTCCTTTACGAACATCATCACTTAATTTGCCAGCAACAGTCACCTTCAGGGTTTGGTTTGAGAGATTCTCTGTTCAGCGTAAGCCTTACGCTCCCAATGGTTTGGGGGATTACTCTCATAATAAAGTAAAAATTACTTATTGGCTGACGTTTTCATCATTTATTTCGGGGTTGTCGGTTCTGACTGAAATGTAATAGAGGATATTTGAGCTATGGGGAAATATCCTGAGGACGTGAGAGAGATTTGCCCAGTGCAGTGTAGTCTTCGATAAGGAGATATAGAACTTCAAGGGCATTTTGTAGGGCTGCATTGTAGGTTTCACCATGGGTATGAGTATAGGGTCCAAACTCAGGTAAATGGGCGATAAATTTTTGGTCTTCATCTGACCATTAAATGGTGATGCTGTAGTGATGGTTCATGGGGTGTTTTCCTCGTCTAGATTTTGTAGTTCTTGCAGGGCATTTTGGACTAATTCTATTATGGCAGCCGATAGTAACTGGGATTACTGCTATACTGGTGGCTCTTGACAAAAGATCATGTTAATTATTTTTCTGATGAAGATTATTAGTCACCTTTTCATGTATCATGAATATATGGCAAGATTTTTGAAGGATCACGAGCGATGCAATTTCTAAGGCTCAGAGTTAAAACTGTTTGGAGAAGTAAAAAAATAAGGGGAATTATATCGCTCCTATTGCTTTTTATCCTGATGCCAATTTTTCTTTATGCCTGTTTTAGTGATCTCCCTAATCAATCATCGGAGCAACTGCAAGGAACTCTCTCGGTTTGGTATCCAGAAGAGGGAAATTTAACTGAAATACTAGGTCTCGGTTTGCAAGAGTTTGAAAAATTAAATCCGCAAGTGACAATTCTCGAAAAAGCTATTCCTATCGATGAGATACCCGAACGTTTTTTTAAACAATCTCAAAGCGGATTGGGTGCTAGTGTTATTCTAATTTTTTCGAGAAATATACCCAGATTAGTATCCCAAGGGGTACTGAAGGAAATTGACCAGAAAAATCTAGATTTATCTATTTATTATCCCCCGACGCTGAAACAAGTTAGCTATCAAGGAAAAATCTATGGCATTCCTTTAGGTTCTCGTACTAATGTACTGTGTTACAATCAAAAAAAATTACAAGTTAGTACCGATCCGCTGCTGAAGCAACCTCCCACCAGTTTAGAGGGATTAGTGGAACGTGCGCGCAAAGGCTATTCTGTGGGGATAGTTTCCTCTTTTGAAGATACTTTTTGGGGAATGGCAATTTTTGGCGGCTATTTGTGGGATGATCAGGGTAGGCTGCAACCTCGCTTGGATGGTTGGGCAAAATGGCTAGAATGGCTAAAATTTGCCTCGTCACAGCCTAATTTTATCCTCAATCGTCAACGGGAATTACTTCACGAGGCCTTTGCTAGAGGCCGCTTAACCTATTATGTGTGTAATTCTATTGAAATTGCCGATTTAAAAAACAGCCTCCAAGATGATCTCAGAGTCGCTTTACTTCCCCAAGACACTCAAGGTAAAGCAGCACCAATTCTCTATACACGGGTGATGGTATTTAATCGCAATAATAGTGATAATGAAAATAGTTTGGGGTTAGCTTTAGGAAAATTTCTCTCTAATCCCGAACAACAATTACAAGCAATCATCCAAACAGAAAGTTTTATTCCCACTAATCGACGGGTACAGATCGAAGGAAAATTACTACCGATCGAATCGGTATTATTACAACAATCTCAAAATGTTGTGGCAGTTCCTCTGGATGATTGGGAAAAGTCGAATCAAATTTTAGAACAAGGAGAATTTTGGTATGAAAGAGCGATCGCTGGTGAAATATCTTCCTCAGCAGCAGCCCAAAAACTGACACTTTATATTCAATCAGATCTCGATCAGGAAGTCGGGAAAATAAATTAATATGAACAACAATATCCCCTCTCTTTCGGAAATAATTGCTAACCAATTATTATTTTTAGGACGTAGAAATGTTCAAAATCAATTAACGACTATTTTTCTCTCCTTAATTGTTGCTTGGTTATTATCAAAATGGTTATGGTCTTACTTAGAAAAAAGATTCCCTCACGGCACCAGTTTTATTCACAGTGATAAAAAATTAACCCTCCGTCAATATTTTGCCATCCTGATACAGTTTCTTAATTTTCCAGTTATTAGTCTAATTTTACTTGACTTAAAGTATCTAATTTTTTTCAGTCAAAACTGGACAAGAGGAATGATTAATTTATCCATACAATTAATATTTTTTTACTTGATTTATCGTTGTTTATTAGCTGGATTATATGCTAGGTTTTCCGTCAATACAATTAAATATTATCATGGTCGGCTTTTAGCACCTTTATTGGTATTATTCCTCCTGAGAACTATTATTGGTGTTTACAATAATATTCAAGAAATTGCCCAAGTATCTCCCTTCAATTTATTCAATAGTCCGATCACATTGAGAAGCATATTTATTTTGATAATAGCTCCCTATTTTCTGGTAATTATTGTTATTCTTATAGAGAGTATAATTCTGAGTATTACTAATTTAAATCAGCAAGCGAGTCGCGGTGAAATTGAAGCAACTTTACTGTTAGGACGTTATTTTTTCATTGTCTTAGGTTTTATTATCATCTTGGGTTATGTGGGAGTTAATGCAACAGCAATAGCGGCAATTACTGGCGGTTTATCGGTGGGTATTGGTTTCGGTATGCAGCAAGTGGTAAGTAATTTCATTAGCGGTATTTTACTATTATTTGAAAAAGTTCTCAAACCCGGTGATATAATTAATATTGAAGGACAGACTTCTCAGGTAAAAAAGCTAGGTATCCGAGCGACAACAGTGCAAATTCTTACAGACAATTCCGAAAAAATTATTCCCAATCAAAAGTTTTTTACTGAGGATGTCACCACCTACACGGGTAGTGATAACTTGATTTATTGTTCAATTGTTATCGGAGTTGGTTATAATTCTAACGCCCAACAGGTGATGAATTTATTGCTAGAGATTGCCGATCAACATCCTCACATACTTAAAAACCCGCAACCAGTAGCCTTTTTTCTTAATTTTGACGATTCTAGTTTAAACTTTGAATTAAAGTTTTGGTTGGATGATGTCAACAGAAAAAAGCGAGTAATTAGTGATATTAATTGTGCTATTCTTGATCGGTTTACTCAACAGGGTATCGAGATTCCCTTCCCGCAACAAAATATTCACATTCGTAATAATTAGCAATTTATATTGGTCAAAAATCTTATCTGATTATTTTCATCGCCAAATATATCACTTTCACTTATTAAATTCATGTATTTATCGTTTTTTATTAATGGTTAATATCTTGACATAAAAACAATTATAACTTACTATTCTAGATAGTATATTCACAAATTATCAATAATCTATAATTAAAATATCCCAGATGAATATATCGAGGTTTTGCTAATGCTTTTTCGTCCTACTTTGCTTGGCACTTTATCGCTTGCCCTAGCCTTAAATTGGCCTTATGGACATCACTCGTAGTCCCACTTTTCCCTTTTAATTGTTGTCATTTACCCTAACTAAAAATCCCATGATTATTCCCCGTTTACAAAATCGTTTTCCCAGAAATAATCCCACCCGTCGGCTGCAAGCTTTTCTCCTAGGTCTTTTCGCTGCGAGTATGACCGCTTTACCCCTAAAAGCCGCCGAAGAAATTGAATTTGTCTATACTCCCCTCGTCTTTTCCGTATCGGTAGCATCCCTAGAAAATTTTGCTAAAGAAGGAAAGATTGATGCTAATTTAAAAAGATTTCTGTCCAGAGCAACTCCCGAAGCAAGAGAGAAGTTTCGTGAGGCTTTATTAACAAAGATTGACATCGATCCTATTTTACTATCTCGTTTTTTTAATAGTGTGATGGGTGCTGATATGCTCTCTCGTTTGGGCAAAGGCATCACCATTGAAGGGGGAATTAATGGTAAATATGCCCTGCGGGGTGCGATTGTTAGTGCCGCTTTCGATCCGGGAGGATTAACCCTTTTAAATGTCCTGAAAAAATTCCCCAATAATATACAGTTACAGGGGGAAGAAATCCTCGGATTAGCTAAAACCATCGATTATGCGGTTTATGTGGCGGAAATATTTATTAAAGATATGCGCCTCTGGACAGCCGAGGAAGCCGCTGCCGTTAAACCAGCGATTAATTATACCAGTTTACCCGATTTGCGTCAGCGCGGTAGCTTTCAGGTAAAAAAAGAAGTTTGGAACCTAACCGATAGCAGTCGCAATCGCAGTTTATATGTGAATGTTTATATCCCGCAAACTTTCCGAGAAGACAAAACACCTGTAATTATTTTTTCCCACGGATTAGCCTCGCGACCGGAAGATTATGCCCAAGCAATTGAACATCTAGCTTCCTACGGATTTTTAGTAGCGGTACCGCAACACCCCGGCAGTGATACCCAATACCTGCAAGGAACGTTAGGGGGGTATTATCGCAATATTTTTGATGGTAATGAGTTTATTAATCGACCTAAAGATATTAGCTTTGTCATCGATGAATTAGCCAGACGAAATGCTAGTCAATTTCAAGGTAAACTTGACCTCACTAATGTGGGAGTAGCGGGTCATTCCTTCGGGGGTTATACATCTCTAGCTGTTGCCGGCGCACAAATTGATTTTGATAATCTCGCCCAAGATTGTAATCGTCCTTACTCCGGGATTAATATCGCTATTTTACTGGAATGTCGCGCCCTAGAATTGCCTAGACAGGTCTATAATTTTCGCGATGAACGAGTCGCGGCCGTCTTTGCAGCTAATCCCGTTAACCGCAGTATTTTTGGGGAAAAAGGTTTAAGTAAAATCTCGATTCCTGTCCTCTTGGGTTCGGGAAGTTATGACCCGGCAGCTAATCCGATTTTTGAACAGGCCATTCCTTTTACTTGGTTAAAAACGCCGGATAAATATCTGGCCATGGTGGAGGGACAAGCTCATGTAAATTTTACGGAATTGGATGCAGGAATGCAAAAAACCCTAGAGTCTGTGGTCGATATCACTTTACCCAATCAAAATTTAATCGAGGATTATGCGGGGGCTTTATTGGTGGCTTTTTTTGAAGTTTATATTGCTGATAATGACAAGTTTCGTCCTTTTCTTCTGTCTAGTTATGCAGAATATCTCAGTCAGGGACAAAAGTTTAAATTAGACTTTATTACTGCCGCTTCTGACCAGAAATTATCTCAATTAATTGAAAAATTGCGAGTACATCGGCAATAGGCACTCTTGCAATAGGCAATAGACACTAATTGCCTTCAGTAGCTAATAACTGAAAAATCTCCCCACTGCCCCTCTGCAAAAAAGATTCTTTTGAGTTGTATAATCTCTAAAGGATTAGCGTACTCAAGAAAAAAATTATTTCATGCTTAGGAAAATTAGACTATCATACTTTGGCTTAATTTTAGGCAGTATTTTAACGGTTATCGGGATTATCGGTTATGCCCAAGGTAACGCCACGGTCAATTTAGCGGGGTTTTTCTACGGATTACCCTTATTATTGGGAGGTTTAGCCCTAAAAGCTTCGGAAATCAAACCCATACCCTTTAGTCAACCCAGTAGCCCCGAAATCTTGCAATTGCGCCAACAACAGGCTACTGTCACCCAAACCAAACTTCGCAACGATGTCACCCGCTATCGCTACGGACAGGAAGTGCATCTGGATGAAGCCCTAGAAAAGCTGGGATTAAGCCCCACGGACGAGGAAAGACCCACTTTAGTGGCAATTCGTGAAACTGCTGTTGATTCCGCCTATTGTCTCACCCTAGAATTTGAATCGCCCCTTTTACCCCTAGAAAAGTGGCTGGCAAAACAGGAAAAAATCGAAAGATACTTTGGACCAGGAATTAGAGCCGAAATTAAGCAAGTTGACGAGGAAAAAATTGATTTAGCCCTAATTACTATCCCTAACCCCTAAATGCTCACGCCTACTCAGTATGGCTTCCTAGCAATCGCTGCCGTGGCTGCCGGCTTAATTAACGCTCTTGCCGGTGGCGGTAGTCTGATTACTTTTCCAACGCTGATGGCGGTGGGTATCCCACCGGTGATGGCAAATGTGACTAATACCGTCGCTTTATGCCCCGGTTATCTGGGGGCAACCCTCGCCCAAAAAAAAGACCTGCACGGGCAACAAAAACGGATTCGGTTATTGCTACCATCGGCAGTTATTGGCGGCATTATCGGTGGTATTTTGCTGTTAAATAGTAGTGATAAAGTATTTGAGCGCCTGATTCCTTTTCTGATTCTTTTAGCGGCAGCTTTATTGGCTTTTCAAGATACTTTACGCTCTTGGTTGCAGCGGCGACAGGGGGACGAAAATGGTCATATCCCAGAAATTTTCGCGGTTTTACCCATCGCTCTCGCTTCAATTTATGGTGGTTATTTTGGAGCGGGTTTAGGTGTGATCGAGTTGGCAATTTTGGGCTTATTTCTCAAGGATAATCTCACGAGATTAAATGCTTTAAAACAGTTGCTTTCTTTGGTGGTTAACGTGGCGGCATCTTGTTTTTTTTTCTTTTCTAATCAGGTATATTGGTCGGCGGCAATAGTGGTAGCAATTGGCTCTTTAATTGGGGGTTTATTGGGGGGGAAAATAGCTAGAATTATCTCTCCTAGTTATCTGCGTCAGACTGTGGTAATTCTGAGTATTATTATCGCTATAGTTTATTGGCTTCGTTAACAAACCGATTTATGGCAGTTAAGCTGCCCGCGCATTTAAATTGCTTGTTGAGATCAGGCAACAGTTTAAAACCTTACCCGATGACGTTTTAACTCAATTGCCAAGAAAAGTGGGTTTTAGCTTGTCTAGAATAACCGAGTCTCTTGGTGCATTCTAGCATCGGTTAAACACACTGAAGGATTAACGGAATAGGGTGGATAATTTTGCTCGGCAAAACCTGACCAGATGTTTAGTATCGACAAAGCTGCCCTTGTCTAGCATTTACAACAGGGGTAAGAATAGCCCTTTAGGCGATCGCCAGCCACAATCAGCGATCAAGGTCTCCATAACTGAGATGGAGGCGACAGTGCCGGCAAAAATTCCCTAGCTATACCAGTCTCCTCCAGATGATCTACATAAAAACTTAAGAATGATCCCCGTCTGGTGATAGACTTTTGACTGTTAAGGAAACAAACTCACTAGATAAATCATAGATCAGCTGTAGGGAGGATCATCGAGTGGAAAGTACGCTAGGGTTAGAAATTATCGAAGTGGTCGAACAGGCTGCCATTGCCTCCTCGAAGTGGATGGGTAAAGGCGAAAAAAATATCGCCGATCACGTCGCTGTGGAAGCGATGCGCGAACGGATGAATAAAATCCATATGCGCGGTCGCATCGTTATTGGAGAAGGGGAAAGAGACGAGGCTCCCATGCTCTATATTGGCGAAGAAGTGGGTATCTGTACCCAAGTTGATGCCAAACAATATTGTAATCCCGACGAATTGGTCGAAATCGATATCGCCGTCGATCCCTGCGAAGGCACTAACTTGGTTGCCTACGGTCAAAATGGTTCCATGGCCGTGTTAGCGATCTCCGAAAAAGGTGGGTTATTCGCCGCTCCTGACTTTTATATGAAAAAATTAGCCGCTCCCCCAGCAGCTAAAGGTCATGTGGATATTAATAAATCGGCGACGGAAAACCTGAAAGTTCTTTCCGATTGTCTCAATCGTTCGATCGAAGAACTGGTGGTAGTGGTTATGGATCGTCCCCGTCACAAGGAATTAATCCAAGAAATCCGCAACGCCGGGGCCAGAGTTCGTCTGATCAGCGATGGTGACGTATCGGCCGCTATTTCCTGCGCTTTTTCGGGAACTAATATTCATGCTCTCATGGGTATCGGTGCCGCTCCGGAAGGGGTAATCTCGGCGGCGGCTATGCGTTGTCTAGGCGGTCACTTCCAGGGACAATTAATCTATGATCCGGAAGTGGTCAAAACCGGTTTAATCGGCGAAAGCCGCGAGGGTAATCTCGCTCGTCTGCAAGAAATGGGTATCACTAATCCCGATCGCGTTTACGGTTGCGAAGAATTAGCCAGTGGCGAAACCGTCCTCTTTGCCGCCTGTGGTATCACCCCCGGCACCCTGATGGAAGGGGTACGCTTCTTCCATGGTGGCGCTCGTACCCAAAGCTTGGTTATCTCCACCCAATCGAAAACCGCTCGCTTTGTCGATACCGTTCACCTGTTCGACCAACCCAAATACATTCAACTGAGATAATTCTCTGACCCGGTGGGGTGGGTATGGCTCACCTCGCCCCCATTGGTAAAAATATATAAAGTTTTTTTTCAAACATCTTTTATTTGCATCCCGATTGGGACTAAATTGCAACAATTAGAGACATAACGCACTGATCTTTATCAATAATTTTTGTAGCCTGAGCAACATTTGTAGGAGAACATAAATGAATATTGCTGTAGTGGGCTTGAGTCACAAGACAGCCCCTGTGGAAATTCGCGAAAAATTGAGTATCCCGGAAGCGAAAATCGAGTCCGCTCTTACCCACCTCAAGGGTTATCCCCACATCCAAGAGGTGGCGATTATCAGCACCTGTAACCGTTTGGAGATCTACGCCGTGGTTACGGATACGGAAAAGGGCGTGGTGGAAATTACCCAGTTTCTCGCTGAAATCGGGCATATTCCCCTTAATGTCCTGCGTCGTTATCTGTTTACCCTACTGCATCAGGATGCTGTGCGTCATCTGCTCCGGGTGTCGGCCGGTTTAGAAAGTCTTGTCCTCGGTGAAGGGCAAATTCTCGCTCAAGTTAAAAATACCCATAAATTAGCTCAAAAGTACAATACTATTAGCCAATTACTCGATCGCCTTTTTAAACAAGCGATGACTGCCGGTAAGCGCGTCCGCACGGAAACCAGTATTGGCACGGGGGCCGTATCGATCAGTTCGGCGGCGGTGGAGTTAGCCCATGCTAAGGTGGCAGACCTCAGCGGCAAGAAAATCGCTATTATCGGGGCCGGGAAAATGTCCCGATTATTAGTTACTCACCTTCTGGCTAAGGGTTCTCAGCAAATTGCGATCGTCAATCGCTCCCAAAGACGGGCCGAGGAGTTGGCCCGTGAATTTCCTCACCTACCGCTGCAACTATATGGCTTAGAAGAGATGATGACTACGGTAGCGGCATCGGATATCGTCTTTACCAGTACCGGAGCCACGGAACCAATTTTAACTAAAAATTTATTGACAGAAGTGACGATTACTGCTAAATCGCTGATGTTAATCGATATTTCTGTTCCCCGCAACGTCCACACCGACGTGAAGGAATTGGCACAAGTGCAAGCTTTTAACGTCGATGATCTTAAAGCGGTGGTTGCCGCCAATCAGGAAAGTCGCCGTCAGATGGCCAGGGAAGCAGAGGCACTCCTAGAGCAGGAAGTGGAAGCTTTCGAGCTTTGGTGGCGTTCTTTGGACACTGTCCCGACAATTAGCTGTTTAAGAAGCAAAATTGAAGATATTCGCGAACAGGAATTAGAAAAGGCCCTCTCCCGTCTGGGGACGGAATTCGCCGAAAAACACCAAGAAGTTATCGAAGCAATGACCCGCGGTATCGTTAATAAAATCCTTCACGAACCCATGGTACAACTGCGGGCCCAACAGGATATCGAAGCGCGTAAGCGCTGTTTACAATCCCTGCAAATGCTCTTTAATCTCAGTGTCGGGGAGGAATATAGTTAGGGGCCGACAATTGACAAAAATTAAGGGCGATTCTATGGGTCTGTTAAGATGATTTTGAGGGATTGGGGGTGAATAATTTGGCAGGATTCCCCTATCCACAATTTCAAGATTGACAGACCACTAAGCGGTTGACTCTCTAAATTACTCGTTAAGGCTGTCCATGAGTGCCGGAGTTGGCAGCAGGGAGCGGTATAATTAATGGACATCTCCAAGAATTAGAACCCAGTCACAGCTTGCTTTTATGCCATGTGCTAATTAAATGGTTCGATAATCGTTGTTGATTCAATTTAACTAAAAATATGGGGCAACTAATTTTCTAGGAAATTGAGTCGCAGCAAGTCCTTCAAGGAGATCCATCTTTATATTTAATTCCAAACACTTACTTAAGATGGTGATTTAGTTCAATTCAATAAGCTATATGGGGAGATGAATTAATGGGTAATCAAGAGCAAGAAAAATGGTGGAATGACGAGGAAAACCTCAAGTCGATTGAGTATTACGGATTAATCGACCAAGAGATCCATCGTGAACACAATCTGATTGCCAATCGAATGAACTGGTATGTCACTTCCCAGTCTTTTTTGATGGCAGCATTTGCAGTTTCTGGTAATAATAATTATCGACTTGGGTTTCTATCTGTATTTTTACCAATACTAGGAATTCTGACATCATGTATTATTGGAGCTTCGCTTTATGCGGCTATCAAAGCGATGGATCAACTTAAGACAGAAAAAAAACGCATCCTTGAGCAGGATAAGTATTTAGGAAATATTTCTACTTTTAAAGCAAGGTTTGTTGACAATAAACATACTTGGATTCATCGGTGGGGGATTTTCCCTGCTCTTTCTATTCCTGTTTTGTTTGTTATTTTCTGGTGCATTTTTCTATACTTAGCGACACAAACTAAACTATGCTAGAGTGACATGACAAGCACTTTCGATTGGGATAGTCGAAGAGAGGCTGACAATAAGGCTAAACATGGTGTGGACTTTGAGACTGCTCAATATGCGTTTTTCGATCCACATCGTTTGATTGTCCATGATGTCCAACATAGTGACTCAGAGGAACGTTGGTTTTGTATTGGTAAGGTAAAAGACCGGGTTTTAACGGTGCGTTTTACTTACCGCGATGGAGTGATTCGTATATTTGGCGCAGCTGAATGGCGTAAATGGAGAAAATTCTATGAAGAACATAACCCCTGATCCCGCAAAACCGATTGGTAAGGTGACAATTGTCGAAGACTTTTTACCGCCACCAGAGCAGCTAATACCGAATCAAAATACTGTCAGGATAACGATGGAATTTTCTAAGGAGAGTATTGAGTATTTTAAACGGGAAGCTCAACGTCATAATGCTTCCTATCAATCCCTGATTCGTAATCTTGTAGATGCTTATGTCAGACAACAACAGCAGTGAGTATAATTAGCAATCCATCATTATTAAAGTTAGCGGTGCTTTACGTTAACGCACGTTTTGAGTGGAATATTAGAAAGCCTTCTGCGGTAATTATGCCCAAATTGAGGGGGTGTTTAACTGATGGAAGTGGGATAGAGGAGGGTGTGGAACCGCAGGTAGCGGTATAATTGATAGTTAGGCTGTTAAAAACTGAGTTCTCTCTTTCACAGAGTCGTCATCAATTTCATTGTTAGCTTGTTATACTTGGAAAAGCATACTAAGCCTGAGTAATATGGAAAACCTTGCAGAAAAAGTAGCCTTAGCAGAAAAAGTAGCCTTACTCGAAAAAGAAGTCTCAGATGAGAGAAAAAGGCTATCGTCTGATAGGCTTGACATTTCTTTTGGGGAGTTGATCAACCTATACAAAAATAATGAATTAATAATTAGACCAGAGTATCAGAGATTATTCCGATGGTCAGAAGCACAAAAAACTGCACTTATAGAATCAATTCTACTCTCGATTCCAATTCCTCCAATATTTGTGGCCGAGGATAAAAACGGTGTATGGGAATTAGTCGATGGATTGCAACGTGTTTCTACTTTCATAAGTTTTTTTGGTGAACTAAAAGGTAGTGGATGGACAATTGACTATCAAGAAGATATAGACAGATCAGGAGTCGAAGAAGAAGAAGAAATTGATGAGGAAAGCGGGGAAGAAACTGGAGGGATAAAAACTATAAATAAATGGACTTTGCAAGAAGGAGGATTGGTCAAAAGCTTGCAAGGCTTTAATGTTGACAATCTTCCACCAAATCTCAAAATAAACTTGAAAAGGGCTGTTTGTAGAGTTGAAATTTTGAGAGGAGAAAGTAGTACTTCCATGAAGTATGAGTTGTTTAAACGACTCAACTCTGGAGGTTCAAAATTAACTCCACAAGAGATAAGAAATGCAATTTATCGAGGGGTTAATCCCAGGCTTAACGAGCTTTTACTAAAAGTTAGTAAAAGCGAAGTTTTCAAATCTCTTACTCAATTAAGTAGTGGCAAACTTAATGAATTATATGATCAAGAATTAGTTCTTAGGTTTTTTGCTTTCTACAAAAATGCTCAAAATGTTAATGAAAATATGGAGAAGTTTTTAAACGATTTTATGGAGATAACTGTTCATAACGTTAGTTTTGACTATGATGTTTATGAATCTCTCATCATGAGAGTTTTAGAGTTAATTTACCAAATAGAAGACAACAAGATATTTAGAAACGAGAGAAACTTATTTGTTCCAGCTTATTTTGAGGGGATATTAATCGGAGTTGCTCAAAATATCGAGACGTATGCTGAAGACCTTGAACTTTTGAAATCAAAGATAACACAATTAAAAAGTGACAACGACTTCAAAAAATATTCTGGAACCTCTTCTAATAGTAAAAGTCGGATTAGAAATCGTCTTAAAAGAGTAGATGAAATTTTTAAATAATAAACTTAGCAATAGACTATGGATGATTTTGATAGGGCATTGCAAGAGATTATTGAAGAGAGAATATCTGTTCTTTTCGAAATTGAGAGAGCAATTTTTACGAGAAGGTACTCTCTATCTTCAAAGCATCAAGACATTTTCTCAACTCAATCAATATCGATGATTTATTCTTTATGGGAAAGCTTTATCCAAAAATCTTTCAACCTCTATATTGATGAACTTAATAATGTTGGCAGAGATCTTCATGATTTTTGCGATGAAATAGTTATTCACCACATGGAAAACTCCTTTAAACAGTTCAAGGAATATCCTACAAATGACAATAGAAAAGTAAGGTTTTTTGCTTTACTTAAACAGTTTCACGCTGGGGATAGCTGCACTTTTTCAAGAGTTGTTAATACCGAGAGTAATGTTGGTTTCAACGTCTTAAACAAATTACTCAAAAGCTTTGCACTTGAAAAGTTTCCAGAACATTGGAAGGATTATGCACATCCGAATCCTAATTTAAAGGAATCCTTAGAGTTATTTCTGCGGTTACGCAATGCTGTAGCTCATGGAGGTGATTTAGCACCAGAGGATAGGATTGACCAGAAAGTCTATACTAGATTTAAGAAGTTGGTGACAGATTTGATGTACGAAATCCGATTGAAAATGTTGTATGGTCTTAAACATAAAACATTCTTAAAGTTGCAGTAGCGTATTGTAACAAATAGCAGGTAATAGTAATTAACCTCAGTTCGGGATAAGCTAAAACCCTGATGCTACCGTAGCCTGAAACTCCTATTCTTTCGTGGAAGCTATGGCAAAATTCCCTTAAACCGAACTGGCGTTAATTAGCTGTAGCTGTAGGGTGCGTTCCCTGATACAAGTCCTACTGCTCCACCAATAGATTTTTGGGAACGCACCATGGTCATTCATTGAAGTTGTGAGTCTAAGAGTGCGGTGTCGAAGGCACTGCCTAGCAGTACACCATCGCTAAATGATTTTTCATATTACGTCAGAGCGTGGCCAAAAACTCGATGACCGGTTCGAGAGGGCGGAACTCGGCTAAAGTAGGATGGAGGTGCTGAATCGTTTGTATTCTTTCAGGTTAACCCCCCCCTCCTTTTCTGATACCGAACTGAGGTTAATTATCATCGGTCAAGCGTCAAAACATCTAGGCTTTTCCTTGATCCCAGTAATGTAAAGTTTAATTAAGAGAAAGACTTCTAGCTCCGATCCGATGTTATATTAATAATTGAAGCTAAAGAAAAAAGCTTCCCTGACAGATCAACTGGCAAGGTTATAAGGTCAAGTTCACAAAGGAGTAAACCCTGTTAAAGTTACATTCTGTCTCGATAACGACGATAACAGCGACCGACCTGAACGCTCATATTTCCTAGAGTAGAGAACAAGGGAGTTAGGCAATTGCAACTAAGGTTCAATGCTTCTCCAACCAGTCTCAAGTTATGAGGGGAAATACCTGAGAATCGGTAAACTGGTCGCTGTTATTGTTTGTCAACACAAGTAATTGATAATTGCAGACCCCCTCCTTTGATGAGATAATAGAAAGTCTTCTGTTCAAAAGGATATCGATAGGATGCGACTCTCTCAACAGCTTTTTGTCACTCTCCGGGAAGACCCGGCCGAGGCGGAAATCCCCAGTCATAAATGCTTAGTCCGTGCCGGTTACATTCGTCGCATTGGCAGCGGCATTTACGCCTATTTACCCCTGATGTGGCGGGTTTTACAGAAAGTCTCCCAGATAGTCCGGGAAGAAATGAATAAAGCCGGCGCCCAAGAATGTTTACTTCCCCAACTGCAACCGGCGGAACTCTGGCAAGAATCAGGCCGTTGGGACACCTACACAAAAGCAGAAGGGATTATGTTTGCCCTGACGGACCGGCAAAACCGGGAGTTAGGATTAGGACCGACTCACGAAGAAGTAATTACTGCCGTCGCTCGTGATTTAATTCGTTCCTATCGACAATTACCAGTTAATTTATATCAGATTCAAACTAAATTTCGCGATGAAATTCGCCCTCGTTTTGGTTTAATGCGGGGACGAGAATTTATTATGAAAGATGCCTATTCTTTCAATCTCGACGAGGAATGTTTAAAGAAAACCTATCAAGCGATGGATATAGCTTACCGCAATATTTTCCGCCGTTGTGGGTTAGCTTTTCGGGCAGTAGAAGCGGATTCTGGAGCGATTGGCGGTTCCGCATCCCAAGAATTTATGGTCTTAGCTGATGCCGGAGAAGATGAGGTTTTATTTACCGCCGATGAAAAGTATGCGGCTAATGTGGAAAAAGCCGTTTCTTTGCCAGCAGATAAAGTGGCTTCTCCCTTTAAAAAGTTTACTAAAAAAGAAACTCCTAACACCAACACGATCGAAAGTTTAGCTCAATTTCTCGATTGTTCTGCCACCGCTATCGTCAAAAATGTTCTCTACGAAGTGGTTTATGATAGCGGCATAACTGTTTTAGTTTTACTGCATATTCGCGGTGATCAAGAGGTTAATGAAGTTAAACTACAAAATGAATTAGTTAGACAGGCAGGCCGTTACAATGCTAAAACAATTTTGGCTTTAAAAATACCCGATGCTGCCGCTCAACAGAAATGGGCAACTAAACCTTTACCTTTAGGTTATATTGCTCCCGACTTAGAAGATAATTTACTCAAAAAATCCAGCGATATAGCTCCTAAGTTTTTACGCATAGCAGACAACACGGTGACAGACTTAGAAAACTTTATCACTGGTGCTAATGAAACCGGGTTTCATGTAGTGGGGGCCAATTGGGGTCAAGATTTTATCTTACCGGAATTAATCGTCGATCTACGCAAGGCCCGGGTAGGCGATCGAGCTATTCATGATCCCAATCAAACCTTGCAAAGTGCCAGAGGAATTGAAGTCGGTCATATCTTCCAATTGGGCTATAAATATTCTCAAGCCATGAATGCTTTTTATACTAATGAAGCGGGAGAATCTACCCCCATTTGTATGGGTTGTTATGGTATAGGAGTATCGCGTTTAGCCCAGGCAGCCGTAGAACAATCCTACGATAAAGATGGCATTATTTGGCCCGTAGCTATTGCCCCCTATCAAGCGATTGTGGTTATTCCTAATTTAGCTGATGCCGAGCAGGTAAAAACCGCCGAAAGTTTATACAATGAGTTAAATCAAGCGGGCATTGAAACCCTTTTAGATGACCGGAATGAACGTGCAGGTGTTAAGTTCAAAGATGCGGATTTAATTGGGATTCCCTATCGCATTGTCACGGGTAAATCTCTCAAATCGGGTAAGGTGGAATTAGTCGAAAGAGCCAGTAAAAAAGCGTCAGAAGTAGCAATTAATGAGGTGGTTTCCTATTTAAAAACTGCTATTTCAAAGGTAAACGCTTCTGATTAAGTGATTAAATATACAGATAATTTTGCCTGTTTATAGTTCTGATGATCGAATATGAGTCGGGGGACTTCCTGTCATAAAGGGCATCTCAAAAGCTATTGACAATTGGCCAATTTTGTGATCCGCGTGGGCATTTTAAGTGATACCAGTCAATCAGAATAGTTACGAACTCGACCTATTTGGTCGATTATTGCTTAACAATTGAGATGGCAAATTCTACTCAAATATGCCTGAATTGCCATCTGGGTAGGCAACCCACATAAAGTTCATTTTGTCAAGGATTGTTAGGATGCGCTTACCCTGGGATGCTAATATGCCATAGAGTTTTTTATCTTTGTGTTCGAGGCAAAAGGTGCGAAAACGTTGCAAAACACTTTTTATACTAAATCTGGTTATTAAAAACTGATTATTTATTCCCTTGTTGACTAATTTCCTTCAGTTGTTTGTCAGTTTCTTTTTGGGCAGCAGTTAATTCGGCTAAGATTCGCCATACGTCTTCTGATGTAGTTGCCATAGATGATTTTTTTCCTCTGATTTGTTCTATTACTATTTTACTAAATTCTTCCTATTCATGAAGAAAAAAGTGTTTTTTCCTGTGGGGAAGAGAGCAATCACATCTAAATTTTTAATAGATTTGAGGTTGAAAATTATCGGGAATATCGAGTTCAAACACTTGGTCATGAATCCGAGCCACATAAAACCCTTCTTGCAGAATTTTTTCGCGTAATCCTGGGGATACATGAACCGCCGCTAATATGCCATAGAGTTTTTTATCTTTGTGTTCAGGGAAAAAGCTGCGAAACCGTTGCAAAATACTTTTTAATTGTGTAATAGATTCCTCTCTAGCATGACTTTTAACCTCGACGATATAGGCAGTATTTAACTCACCATTAGTATAGGCAAGGACATCAATTTCTAGGTGTTGTCCATCTTCGCTGGCTCGCACACTGGGACTAACAACTTTCATGCCGAACCGTTGTCTGAGAATCGTTTCCATTGAAGGGAGAGCAAGTCCTTCGGTAAAGCTGCCGAATTTTGCCCCGAGTCCCCCAATTTGCTGACCTAATTCTTTGAGTTGTTTGTCAGTTTTCTGCTGTTGTCGGTCAGTTTCCTTGATTTGTTGGGCGTTTTCCTTCTGTTGTTGACTAACTTCCTTCAATAGTAGGTCAGTCTCCTTCAGTTGTTTGTCAGTTTCTTTTTGAGCAGCAGTCAATTCGGCTTGAGCAGTCGCTAATTCGGCTAAGATTCGCCATACGTCTTCTGATGTAGTCGTCATAGATGATTTTTTCCCGATGTCACCTATTAACTATGTTATCGGATTTCTGTGCTTGTCGAAGACACTGGGGAGCAGACTGCTGATTCAATTGGATAAGGCGGAGGCTAATTCATAGAACAAGAATCACCGCCACCAGCGACTAACATCCCTAATACTTTGATACACTTCTCTTAAAGCGACCAGTCCCCCAAAATGAAGGATTAAAGGGACTAAGTTGGGAATAGAATTAACAATTATCTTCATTCTCTTTGATTTTTTGACTAATTCATGACTGGTTCGCTGAACGCTGGAAAATGCTAACGTTGATGGGTTATTCATTTGACAGATCATAGAGTTCTAAGCCTTGAATAAAACAAAAATCTCTCAAATTCAATGTATATAGCTTAATATTCTGCACTAATGCTGTTGAGGCAATGATAGCGTCAGGGATGTTGAGTTTGTGACTGAGGGAGTAGGTTTCCATTAAGTTAATAAATTGATTGGATATTGCGACATCTACAGGAAAGGTATGTAGCAATCCGAGATGTCTTTTGATTTTGTTTAGTTCATTTTTATTGATTGCTCCATAATATAATTCGGCTTGAGTAATGGAACTAATGGCTAGTTGATTTAGTCCAATATGGCGAAGCTCTTCGATAATTCTATGGTTGTTTTTATAGAATTAAATGAGGATATTGGTGTCACATAAAATCATCGTTTTTCTTCTCGCCATGCTGCTTCACGGATAGATTCAGGGGTGATATTTCTGTCTTCCCACAATCCTGCCAGGGCAAAGAATTCTTGCTCGTTATCAGATAATGTTGTTTGATCTTCGATGATTTCTACAGAGTCAACAAAATCTAAAGCAGTTAAAATTTTAGAGAGTGTTTCTGCTTTTTCTTGGTCACGAATGTGTACGATTAGTTGTTTCATGGTAGTTTATTTTGTATTGATTTGGTATTAATGATCATTGTCTAATTCTGTTTTTAGCCAATTAAGAATCGGAGAACTAATACGAATTACATAATCAACTAACTGTTGTGATAAATCTAAAATTTCTTGTTTAGATAGATAACCTGCATAAAAACCAACCAAGAGAATTCCTAATGTTCCTTTGACGGGTAATTCCATAGCTTTGGCAACTCTTCTTGCTAATTTCTCATCTATAATTACCCAGTCTGGCTTGATTGAAATTGCCAAGAGAATAACTTCTAATTCTCCTCGATCTAATCCTAGTAATAGCGGTTCAAGAGGAGATGATGATGCAACTTCTTGAACTTGAATCCAATTGGCATTTTTGAGTTCTTTTGCCCCCGGTTTATTATCTCCAGCGATGACAATTTCTTGATAAACTGCCCAAGGAATAATCACTTCATTAAATAGCTGATTAAGAAGATCTAATTGATTAATCAAAGATAAGGCGATGATCGGTGTAGAATTAACAATTATCTTCATTCTCTTGGATTTTTTTGGCTAATTTACGGCTGGTTTGTATTTCTGACTCCCATTCTTCTGCTGTGTAATCAATAATGGAAAAACCATACTCAGAGAGAAGTGTATAAAATGTATATTTATCGCATCCTAATACTTGTGCGCCGATTCCTGCTGAAATTTTTCCTTCTTGATAAAGATGCCCTAATGTATAAATTATGACTTTACGAGAGAATGCTTCTTTTTCTTCTCTGGCAGCAATGAGGAGTTCTTCGGGAAATGTTACATTAATGCTCATGAGTGTTTAAAGATAATTTGTTTTTCTTGATTTTAGCAGGAATAATATCGCTAATTAATTGATGGTTGATAATTAAGATTCTCTATATTGTTCTCTTTAGTTGTTTAGGTTCTTCCGAACTTACCATGTAAAATCAACTAGCAAAATGCCAATTTAATAAACATCTAAGACTAAAGTTTTTAAAGTTTCTAAATCCATAGCCTCTCCTTTTAATCACCTTCAGTTTATTATTAATTCCTTCAACTG
>NZ_JADBTB010000034.1:0-8508 GCF_020246405.1 Microcystis sp. M083S1 | reverse complement strand
GTGTTTTGGATAGGGATGAAAACGCCGCAATCAACATCCTTAAAAGGGGACTAAGTACGGTAGGGCATACCGGAACCTTTGGGCTCGATCCAATAAACGCTTGGGGAGAGAATACCTCTACTTTTTCAGAAGCAATTCTGTTTAAGCAAGTAATCTCTGTGAACCAAGAATCCCCGTCTCTTTAGAGCGGGGAGTGTCAACGTCTTTTTAGCAATTTTTAGCTGATCAGCACTGGTTCTGTCTCTGTCAAAGTTAAATCCACTCCTCTTCATCCCCTTTGTTTACCTCCCGATCTTGGTTTTGATCCTGGGCGGGGGGCGTAATAATCCGATAATTGACATCGTACACTTGATCGGCCTTTTCCCCGCGAGTCTGTTTGGCTGTGCGGTAACTATAGGAATAAACCGAGCCGGTTTGAGAACTGTCACTAGGAGGCTTGACAAAATCAACTTTTTCCCTATCAGCCACCCTAGGCGGGAATTCTTCCCGCTCCTGAATGATCGTCGGTTTTTCGGGGGGTGTATCAAAATTCCAATCATCACCGCTATCTCTTTCCCAATCGTTACTCGGTGGAGACGGAGCAGAATCTTGAATATAGGTAGGTCGGGGAGATGGCGGTGGGACTGTAGGATTATTTCCTATACGAGGGGAAGCTTTTGGGGCAGCCACAGGACGACCAAAACTATAGAGAAATTGCAGGGTTAAACCACTGATAATTCCCGCTAGGGTAAAAAGTAACACCCAGACCGCTAGGGGCAGTTTTACCGTCATAATACCGCCAAAAAAGACCAAAGTGATCGCCCCCAGATTCTGCCAGATCAGTAATCCGCCCACAGCGATCGCAAATAAGACCATAATCCAGCCCATTTTTACCTCCCTTGATTCAGTGATTCAGTAAACAGTGATCAGTAAACAGTGATCAGTGATCAATCACTAAGGGACTTGCGTGGGAATAATATCCCAATCGATCGGAGGGCGCAAGCTTTGCGCCCCTACAGTAACGGATTTTGTCCACAATGTAGGGGCGAACTGCGTTCGCCCAAAAGGTACATTATCAAAGCGCAGGTCCCTAACCACTAACTAACCACGGGAGCATCTCAATCAGGTTTTTATGTCAAGCTATTTTGAAAGCCTTGCTAGAAACCAGTTTTATGGATAAGTATAATTACTCACTTGCATAAATGAGATGCTTTCCCACTAACCACTAACCACTGTCCACTATCCACTGATCACTGATAACTGATAACTGTTAATGTCCTTGCCAGCGATTAATGGCCACACAATCGATATCTAACTGATCGAGAGTACGAGCGATGACAAAATCGACCAAATCCTCGATCGATTGGGGATGGTGATACCATGCCGGTATTGCTGGCACAATTCTAACGCCCGCCTCGGCTAAAGTGGTTAAATTACGCAGATGAATTAAACTAAAAGGGGTTTCTCGCGGCACTAAAACCAATTTTCTGCCCTCCTTAATCTGCACATCCGCCGCTCTTTCTAGCAAATCGGAACTTAACCCCCCCGCTAATTTAGCCACTGTACTCATGCTACAGGGAATAATTACCATACCAAGGGTGCGATAGGAACCACTGGCGATCGTTGCCCCCACATCCCCCCAACGATGACAGCGTAATTTTCCCCTTTCCATCACCCCGCATTGGCTGCGCCAAAATTGTTCTTGCAGTTCCGGTTCTGGAGGCATCCGCGTCTGATCTTCCGCTTGCCAGACAGTGTAAGCTGATTTGGAAGCCACTAGATCGATCGTGTAGTCGGCTAAAAGTAGATATTTGAGGGTACGCACGGCATAAATCAGCCCTGATGCCCCCGTAACGCCCAAAATTAGCGGTTTAGATAATTCCTTCAAGCTCTAATTCCTCGATCAATTGTAATCCTCTCGGGTCGCCCACTTTTAATAAAGCACCTCTCGCATCTTCCTTGACACCTAAATCCTCATCTTCCACCAAGGCCTCGATCAAAGCATCGATCGCCGTGGCATAAATCACATTGAAGGGCAATTCTCGGCATAATTGACCAATTGACCAAGCGCAATTACTCCGCACCGCTGCGATTAAATCTCGGCGCAATCCTTCAATTAAAGGCGGCAACACGGTGATGATATCTTCATAATTGACCTTGGCAATCTGGGCCAAACTACTGGCAGCCCATAATCGCACCGCCGAAATATCGGTTTTGAGAGCATGAACCAAAGGCTCGATCGCTCTGCGGTCGCCACAGTTACCCAGGGCCCAAACTACCCCTTTTCTGACGTAACCATTCCAATCTCTGGCCAGTAGATCGATTAAAGGCTCCACGGCGCTAAGACTGGGATTTCGGCCCAAAGCGTAGGCGACACTGACACGCACTAGGGGACAGACATCGCTTAACATCTCTAGTAACGGGGCGATCGCTCTTTCGTCCCGCAATTCACAAAAGGCGCGGGCCGCGATCATTCTCTCGCTCAGATGATCAGAAGTAAGCAATGAGAGCATTTCCTCTGGATCGGGGGGGATTTCCGCTGCTTGATCCGGATCGCTCCCATCGAGAGGATTATTTAAGGAGTTGCTAGGGTCTAGGATTTCATTGTCGTACATACTTGTTAGATTATCTTAATCCGTGACCGCTTACGTCAAGCCCAAAATCAAAAAGTAATTGCTGGTTCGGGAGACTTATCAGTTATCAGTTATCAGTGAACTGAAGATCCAAATCCGAGCGAAGATAGGCAGCCCGTATCATCACTGATAAGCTAAGACGCATTCTCACCGCCTATTCTTGCATTTACAAAACCTAGCAGACTAGAAAGTAAATACAGGGCAAATTTTGGTGTTTTTCCGATGCCAAGACGCGGATTTGAACCGCGGACACGAGGATTTTCAGTCCTCTGCTCTACCAACTGAGCTATCTCGGCGTTTTTCAGTCCTTTCTCAATATAGCACGCCCTCGAAATAATTGCAAGGTTTTTTTCTAAAAAGTTTTCCCCTCGACTAGATTGGCAAGGTGAGGGTAAAAGTGGTGACAGCGTTGGCACTGGTGACATCGATGGTAGCATTCAGGGGTTTAATCAGTTTGCCGACCAAAGCTAAACCTAAACCGGTGCCACTGTAGCGCCAGGGATCTTGGTTAGGAATGCGATAAAAAGGGGCAAATATTCTTGATAATTCCTCTAGGGCGATTTCTACTCCTAAATTGCTCACACTAATTAATATTTGCTCATCCGCACGCCAGACATTTACCCTAATTATTCCCTGCTCCGGAGTATATTTAGAAGCATTGGTCAGTAATTCCGCTATGATGCGCTCAATATGACACAGACTGCTGTTAATCTCCGGTATATCCCCATCTATATCTAAAATTAACTGCTGTTGTCGCTCGCGGGTGAGAGTGCGAAAAGGTTCCACTAATAAGGGTAGCCAAGAAAGTAAGTCGATCGCTTCCATCGCCGGGGGTTCGGTTTCCGCATCCAGATAGGTTAAAGTCAACAGATCATTAACTAACTTACTCTGACGTTGAGATTCAATGTTAAGAATTTGCAACAGTTCACCGATCGAATCCTCTGGAGCGATCTCGATCCCTTGATCTTCTAGGAGACTCTCTAGGGTTTCCACCGCTAGACGAATGCTGGTAATCGGGGTTCGCAGTTCATGGGAAAGGGTTTTCAGGAATTCGCTTTTTAATCTTTCCAGTTTTTCTAGTTCCCGCACTTGTGCTTGGGAAGATTCGTAAAGTCGCGCCTGTCGAATAGCGATCGCACATTCGGTGGCAATATGTTGAATCAAATTAGTTTCTAAGGAGTTAAAAATATGATTAGCTGGTCGAATTAGCCAAAGATTGCCCAAAAAACCCTTATCGTCAAAGATAGCACAAGCGCAACGGTTAACACGACCAATTTGCGGATTACCAAGGGGAAGACGATCAACAAATTGTAAAATTTGTTTGTGCAGCAGCGGTTGATAGATTTCGGGAAAATCGCTAATTTGACGGGTAATTCCCTGACAGATAAGCTTTTGAGTGGTATATTCGTGGACAATAGTGGCTTTGCTGCGACTGGGATCGTAAAGCTCAATTTGGGCCCTTTCTACGGGTAAAACCTGCACTAATTCCCTAGTGGTGGTTTGCAGAATATGATTTTCATCGAGACTATCGCGAATTTTTTCGGTAATCCGTCCGATTAAGGCTTCATACTTCAAACTCATCTGCAATTCGGCGGTTCTTTGCTGCACCTCCGATTCTAGAGCAGTATTCAAGCATTTTACCCGTTGGTGCAGTTCTGCTTGTTGAATGGCAATTCCCACTTGAATGGCTAATTGTTTGAGTAGATCGATTTCTTGGGATTGCCAAGGGCGAGTTTTTTGGCAATTCTGGGCAATTAGTAACCCCCAGAGTTGGTTATCGCAGATAATCGGCACCACCAAGTTAGCCTGTACTTGCAAAGAAGTAAGTAAGTTGCGATAACAGGGATCAAGTCCCGAATTATGGACATTTTCAATAACTTGAATCCTGCCGCGACGATAATTTTCCAGACGTTCTGGGGATAAATTAAAACAGGGATCCTGGATCCTGTTTCCTAAGACAGAATTAATCCTCGCAGTATGGGATTCCACCACAATCATGCCACTACGATCGGGGAATAAACGATAAATTAACACTCGATCGCAGTTGAGAAATTGTCGCACTTCTTTAACAGTTCTTTGCAAAATGCGATCAAGATCCAACGATTGCCGGATTCTTTCCTGCATTACCCCCAGTAGTTGTTCCCGTTCTGCTTGTAATCTTAAAGCTTCTTCGGCCTGTTTGCGTTCGGTGATATTGGTACTGGTTCCCACTAAACGATAGATGCTCCCATTGTCATCCCGTAGGGGTGTTAAAGTCGTTAGCCACCAGTAGGGTATATTTTGAAAAGGTAAATACTGTTCGTAGGAAATAGTCGTTCCGTAACGTACACAGTCACTGTAGTGTTGCCGCACACTACGCGCATCATCGGGGGGAAGGATTTGTTCGGGAGTTTTGCCTTTAATATCTGATGAGCGCAATCCTGTCCAGCATTCATGAACGGGGTTTGCTCCCACATAGCGAAAATCTCTATTTTCCAGCACGTCCACCACAAAAATCGACGCTTGCACGGAATTAAATATACTACGCAGAAACTGCTCGGAATCCTCCTCTTTTAGCTGTGCATCCAACTCGGTATCGATTTCTGACGGCTGCTTTTCCATAAGAGCCTCCCATTATGCTAATTGGTGGATTTGGATCGATAATCACAAAATCGTCGGCTACTCCTAGAGCGATTTAATTATTTCTTAAGATCCTCGCACAAGTTTTCCTATCCGCTGCCGATTCCGATATATTTCTTTGCAAAAACGAGAAAGCGACCCCAATATACTGAGATCAGTTATCAGTTATCAGTTATCAGTTATCAGTTATCAGTTATCAGTTATCAGGTTTAAGTTTTAAGTTAAGTAGCTGGTTATAATTAAATTAAAAATGGATTTTAGGTTCGATCCCCCCTGCCCCCCTTGATAAGGGGGGTGCCGATCCCCCCTTAATCCCCCCTTGATAAGGGGGGCATCTGACAACTTTTAACGCCTACCTACTTAAGTAGCTAGACACAATTAATTACACATATCCAATTACTTCTTCCATGAGTGCCTATCCTCACCAAGAAGTTAATTTTGTGCTATTACTTATCAAATACAGCGTTTCTTATCAAGAGGAAGCATAACCTAATTTGGCATCGACGACCGGCTCTCCAAAAGGAGAACCTCCTACCCCACCATTAGGATAACTGTTTTAATTAGCCAATTATTTTCAGTGATCACTGTTCACTGATTACTGATTACTGATCACTGAATTTAGGCTTCTTGGTTGACAAAAGGCAATAAAGCCATTAAACGGGCCCGTTTCACCGCTTCAGTTAAATCTCGCTGTTGTTTAGAAGTTAAACCGGTGATACGTCTAGGCAAAATTTTGCCGCGTTCGGTGATGAATTTGCGGAGGAGTTCGGTGTCTTTGTAGTCAATCGGTTGACTAGGGGAGATGGGAGAGAGACGTTTACGATAGTAGCTCATAGATTTGTAAAGATTGCTTGACTTTTTAACTAAAGTGTGTTTACTTAATTTCCTTGTGGACGGTGTGCTTATTGCAGTGGGGACAGTATTTCTTGATTTCCAGTCTGCCGGTGGTATTGCGACGGTTTTTGCTGGTGGTGTAGCGAGAAACGCCGGGGGTACGCTTATCGGGATTACTGCGGCATTCCGTGCATTCTACAGTGATGATCAGGCGAACGCCTTTTTTACTAGCCATAACAACAGGGGATCGGGTAAATTTACACGCAATCGATCATTATGACATATCTAGGGCCTTTTAGGCAAGAGCGGCCGGGACGAACCAGGGGAATTGTCGGCTAAAAAGTTGAGTTTGGGATGAAATCCAGCACAAAAAAGCTAGAATAATCACAGCAGTTGGCGAGGATGAGGAAAATGACGGTAAGATTGGGTAAACCGATTTTAGTGACGGGGATAGGCATTACCATCGCTTTCACCCTGGGGGAAACTCTCAATAGTACAGTGAGCGAAGTCGGTTCCTGGGGTATTTTAGGTGCGTTTGCTCTTGGCGCTGGTATCTGGTTCTGGCAAAAACCCAACGCGAAAATCGATTTTTCCCCCCCCACTCCCCTGAGTCTAGAAAAGGTTAAACAAGCGATTACCAAGGCCGAGAAGATAATTAATTATCTGGCCAAAGAAGACCCCCATCAAGACTTAACCCCACTCAAAACCACTTTAACCCAATTAAACCAAGAATTTAGTCGCCAGGACCTGAAAATTGCCATTACCGGTGCTAGAAAAACTGGTAAAACTGCCTTAAAAAAACTACTAGAAACCGGCAACTTTGGAGAATCTATCGCTTTTCTGGAAACGGAACCCCTTCTGACTCTCGACTGCACCGCTAACCAGCAAAAGTCCCTAGCAGCCGACTTAGTTTTGTATCTTATCAATGGGGATTTAACCGATTCCGAATGGCAAATCCTCCAGCAATTCGATCGAATGCACCAGCGTGTTATTCTGTTACTGAATAAACAGGATCGTTTACCCGCCGAAACCAGAGAAGAAATACTCCTTTCCCTGAAACAAAGACTAAAAGAAACTATTCGCGCTCATCATATTTTAGCCATAGCCGCTGCCCCTGAACCCCTAAAAGTTCGTCAACATCAAAGCAATGGAGAAATCAAGGAATGGACGGAACCTCAAACGGTAGTTATCGATCCTTTAGATAATCATCTCCGAAAAATTATCGAACAAGAAAAGTCCGAATTAGTTCTGGGAACTATCTGGAGACAAGCGCTAGAATTAGCCAAGGAAACCAAACAATTACTCAATCAATCCCGACGCAAAAAGGCTTTACCTGTTATCGAACAATACCAATGGATAGCCGCTACTGCCACTTTTGCTAATCCTCTCGCGGCCCTAGATTTAGTTTTAGCGGCAGCTACTAACGCTCAAATGTTAGTGGATTTAGGGGGAATTTATCAACAAAAAATGTCCCTTGAACAAGCAAAAACAGCCATGGCCACCCTGGGGAAAATGATGGTACAATTGGGCATGGTAGAAGTGACAACCCAGGCATTAGGAACGATTCTCAAGGGAAATGCGATTACTTATATCGCCGGTGGTACAGTGCAGGGAATCGGGGCAGCCTATCTAACTCGTTTAGCTGGTTTAAGTTTAGTTGAATATTTTCAAGAACAGGAAATTAACGAGCAACTGAATAATGATTGGAATTGGACGAGTTTGCAGAATAAAGTTAAACAGGTCTGGGAACAAAATCAGCGCCTAGCATTTTTACAGGATTTTGTCAAGCAAACGAGCGCTCGTTGGTCGGCATTTTCTGGTTAAAAAATGTAGTTAAGAACTGGGAAAAGATAAATGCTGACGCAGCACATCCCAGCGCGAACAATCCCAATAATCGATATGAGAAATAATCAGATTATTGTCATCGAGAGTTAATTGGCTGCGTCCAGAAATAGCGATGCGAGGCCGCCAAGGTAAAGGAGTTATCCAGTGCAATGTCCAACGGGTATTAATAATATTTCCCTGCTGTTCAATTGCGTGGACATCCATCTTGATAGCTTGGAACCATTGACCCATAAAACCAATCATTTCCCGATAGCGTTTAATCCCCCGAAATTGATTGAGAGGGTCTTGAAAATAAACGTCATCAGCATAAATATCATAGGTTTGATCGAGGGGAAATCTTTGATAATCTTGCTGCAAAATAGCGATAATATCCATAAAATACCCAATTATTCCCGATAGCTATTGTCTTTTTTCGCTGCTGAGGGGTCACTGTTAACTATTAAGTACCTAAGCAAAATTAGGGCTCTTCTAGGTTCTGTGTGATAAGTTTAATTGACATAGGATCGATCGATCTTTGTGTCCTTTGTGTCTTTGTGGTTCGTTCCACCCCCTCGCTCTTGAGAAATGTATCTTAGAATACATTTTACCCACCAAAGCT
>NZ_JADBTB010000033.1:0-12297 GCF_020246405.1 Microcystis sp. M083S1 | reverse complement strand
TAACAGTTGCACGTCCGCGTCGGCGGTCATTCCAGTTAGACCAAGATTAAAGTTACCAGAATTAGCGAGGGTGAAACGATAGTAATCGTTGGTATCGGTGCTTCCTACCCAATCGGTGTAACTGGTGGTGCTGGAACCGACGGTAATCGCTCTGGCTGTGGCGAGGGTATTGCCGGCTAGGTCAACAGGAGCTAAAGGAGCGGCCGAAACAGCGAGATTATAGTTGGTATTGCCAGTATAGCAATAGACACGAATGTAGTAGGTGCCTGCACTCAACTGACGGGTAATCCTCTCAGGGTTGCTACCACCCCGAAGCGAACTGGCAATGACAGAACCGCTACTATTTAACAGTTGCACGTCCGCGTCGGCGGTCATTCCAGTTAGACCAAGATTAAAGTTACCAGAATTAGCGAGGGAAAAACAATAGTAATCGTTGGTATCGGTGCTTCCTACCGAATCGGTGTAACTGTTGGTGCTGGAACCGACTGCAATCGCTCTGGCAGTGGCGAGGGTATTACTGGCTAGGTCAACAGAACTGGAAAAACTCACAAAATTACTTTGACCCGTTAAAAAATCATCGTCGTTAGACCAAGAGGAAAGGGATTGGGATGATGGCCAGCGATTTTCTTGTCCTAGCTGGTATTCTTCCACAGAATTGCTGACAAAGTCAGAATCCATGCCCTGGAGACTTTTGGGGACAACAGGGGTAATCAAGTCGGAGCGTCCTAAACCTGATTCCACCACAAGGGTTGGTAACTGGAAGATATTATCTAAAACATTGCTGTCTGATAGGTTGAAATTTTGGTCAAACATACTTTTTCTCCTTGAGTGCTTCAGATGTGGGGTCAGGGGTCGGTTACTAACTGTCGATACTTATTTCTGGGGAGTTGGGGGTTATTTCGATCTGCGCCCTCCCTTTACCGTCGTATAGTATATAAGTCAGGTGAAAACTTTGACTGAATATATACTGGGGCTGCGATCTAATCTTATGCACTTAGTGGCTATGGTGGGAAGAATTGATGACTTATTCCCCGCTAGGAATTTCTGAAAATCTGAGGAATCTAGACTATCTATACAGTTATAGAGGTCGTTGGCGGCAAAGTTATCTATCATGGTGTTCCGGTCGTTTTTTAGTGGTTAGATGGCTGAGAGAACAATCAATAAGATATTATCAGACAGACAATATTTGTCAGCTTTTGGGTAAGTCCCCAAAAGAGTAGGCCAATTAAAATGGCTCTCTTGGACATTGGGTGAAAAATGTTCACCATGTCACATTAGGGGCGCAAGCATTGCGCCCCTACCGCCGCGAGTAGTGTGATTGGTAGGGGCGTATAGCATACGCCCTTTCTTCGATAAGATTTGCTTATCACCATAACTCCAAGAGAGCCATTCAAATCTGAATTGGCGCATTACTGTCCGAGTTTGTACGCCAATTCAAATCTGGATTCCACCACACTCTGATCTTATTCCAGATAATACCTTGAATGGGGTTCGATAGTCAAGACATTTTCGAGGAAGTATGAATTACAAATTATGAATTATAAATTATAAATTATAAATTATAGTTTATAATTTATGGTTCTTCGGTTTGTGTTATGCGATGGATGGGGTTACAAGGGATGAAAACCTTATATAAAAAGACATTCGGAGATTTATGTCAATTGTTTTCGATCTAGAACTAACTAATCAATTAAGTCTCTTGCCAGATAAGGATTTGGTCGATTTATGCCCCCCGATCAAACCATACCAAGTAACGAAGAACCTAAATTATGAACTATAAAGTCGGGAGTGGGGTGATGGGATTATAAATTATGAATTATAAATTATGAATTATAAATTATGAATTATAAATTAAGTAGTCGTGCAAAATTAATTTCCTAGTGAAGATAGGCAATAGGCAAGAGGTAGTTAGATATGTGTAATTAATTTTGCTTAGGTACTTATGAGGGAGATGGGGAGATGGGGAGATGGGAGCAGGGAGAAAAAAGCTGACAGCTAACGAATGTTACGATTGTTACAACATCTTGACATTAATTCTGATACCCTGACAATGTGTCAATCTGTGCAGTAATGGGGCAGAAACTCAGGTGGTATCGATCTATATTTCTATTGTTGAGGGCAACCCGCACTTGCGATCGCTATTAGCTTGGCATCTGCAACAGGCCGGTTATTTGGTCAATCAATCGGCAACCCTGCAAAGTGCGCGTCAAGCTTTCCTTCATCGTCAACCAACCTTAGCAATTATCGATTCCGACTTGCCGGACGGGGATGGAATCGAACTCTGCCGTTGGCTTTATCAACAAAAACAGTCTTTAATACTGATTCTCTCGGCCCGCAATGGCGAAAAAGATGTGGTCAATGGTTTAAAAGCTGGGGCCGACGACTACCTGAGAAAGCCCTTTGGAATGCAAGAATTTATGGCTAGGGTAGAAGTGTTGACCCGTCGTTCACGCGGTGGGGCCGCTCCCCTACACTTGGATTATGGGGAATTAAAAATAGATTTAGCCCAACGACGGGTACAATTTCGCGGGGAATATATCGAATTAACCCCCCAAGAATTTAGCCTACTCTACGTTTTAGCCCAAGCGGAGGGAACACCCCTATCAAGAGCCGATTTACTGCGTCGCGCTTGGCCCGAGGAAATTGATAATCCCCGGACAATCGATACTCATGTTCTCTCTCTGCGGAAAAAAATCGAAACCGATCCCAGACAACCTAATTTAATTCAAACCGTCCGCAACGTCGGCTATCGTTTCAATCTAGAAATGTTGGCCCAGATGACTTCAGCTTTAGAAGCTAATATTATTGCCTCCACCAAAGGCAATCATAACGGCCATTCCATGAGTAAAATCCCCGCTCACAATGTTAGTCGTTAATTCTGGCTTTGTCCAAGCAATTAGCAGATTTTTTGCTGAAATCGTCTCCTAAGCACTTAATCGAAGCGAGGAGACGAAGGGCAAATTAAACCGTAGTCACCATTGACCGATCCGCTTGTTGCTGAAATTCCGTCAATAAACGCCGGAATTCGTCGCCGTCAATGGTTTCCTGTTCAATCAGTATATCCACCAAGCGATCGATCGCCACACGATTGTCAAGGATAAGTTTTGTTGCTAAATCGTGGCATTGCTTGACAAGTTCTCGTACTTGTGCATCAATTTTCGCCCTCATCGCGAAAGAATGGTCGGCATGATAACCAGCACCAGCACCACCGAGATAGGAATTGCCCTCCTCCTCTAGAGCAATCAATCCCAATTCCGACATTCCCAGACGCGTTACCATCTGTCGGGCCAGATAGGTAATTTTTTCAATATCATTACCGGCCCCGGTGGTCACTTCATCCTCACCGAAGACACATTCCTCCGCCACTCGTCCCCCTAATAATCCCGCAATTCGGGCTAATAACTGGGAACGACTGGTTAAACCCTGTTCTTCATCGGGAGTGAACCAAGTTAACCCCTGCGCTTGACCCCGGGGAATCAGAGTGACTTTTTCCACCTGATCGTGGCCGGGACAGAGACTAGCGACAATCGCGTGGCCGACTTCATGATAGGCGATCAAACGCTTGGCTTTACTATCCACTAAAGCGCGCCCTTCCATACCGGCCACAATCCGATCGATCGCATCGTTGACTTCCGCCATGGTAATCGCCTCTTTCCGTCTTCTAGCGGTAAAAATCGCCGCTTCGTTGAGCATATTAGCCAAATCTGCCCCAGTAAAACCGGGGGTGCGCCTGGCGATCGCCTCCAGAGCCACATCAGCAGCCACCTTTTTATCGCGAGAATGGACCTCTAAAATGCCCAAACGTCCCTTAAAATCTGGATAATCCACCACCACCTGTCGATCAAAACGACCCGGACGCAGCAGGGCCGAATCCAAAACATCGGGGCGGTTGGTGGCGGCAATGACGATAATGCCGGTATTTCCTTCAAAACCATCCATTTCCGTCAATAATTGGTTCAGGGTTTGTTCCCGTTCATCATTACCTCCCCCATAACCGACCCCTCTTTGACGACCAACGGCATCAATTTCATCGATAAAAACCAAACAAGGGGCATTTTCCTGGGCTTTTCGGAACAGATCTCGCACTCGCGACGCACCAACCCCGACAAACATCTCCACGAATTCCGACCCGGAGATGCTGAAAAAAGGCACTCCCGCCTCTCCCGCGATCGCTTTAGCCAGTAAAGTTTTCCCCGTCCCCGGAGGCCCGATTAACAGGACTCCTTTGGGGATTTTTGCGCCAATAGCCGTAAATTTTTCCGGTTGTTTGAGGAATGTCACCACTTCCTGTAAATCTTCCTTGGCCTCATCCACCCCCGCCACATCATTAAATTCTATGCCGGTTTTCGCCTCCATCTGAAACCGCGCCCTTGATTTACCGAAGTTCATCGCTTGACCGGAAGCATTGGCAGAACGACGGATAATAAACACCAATAATCCCAAGACGATAATAATCACTAACAGGTTAGTGAGAACATTGATCAGGGCCGAATTGTCAGTGCTAGGGAGAATACCGTACTCAATTTTTTCAGCATCGAGTTTCTTGATTAATTCGGGATTTTGGTCAAATAAATTGACTTCTTTCGGGGGGTCTTTATCCGTTTGACCGACGAGGGTAACTGCTGCCTGCTGCAAAGAAGGATTGATTTCCACCTTTTTTACCTTTCCTTGGTCGATCTTCTCTAACAATTCACCGTAGGTGAGGGTATTTGGGTTTTTTTGACTCCAAGCAGCAGTGACATGGCCAAAGGTTTGCAGAATCATCCAAGTGGTGACAATCCCTTTCCATACTGGCCGATGACCACGATTCTTAGCTGACTTGGCTCTAACTACGGTGAGTGGAGATTTTTGATCCATAATTGACTCTATATCTAGTTACCCTGTATTCATTGTGACAGATCGACTCGATCGTGACCACTGTTCTGTTTGCCCCCAGGCACGACCCTGGGGGCAAATAGTGATGACGGTTTTTTGCTATATTGTATTCAGCTAGGTGGTCTAACAACTGCCTATCCCAATCACTAAAAGTTTAGGGAAGTGGGTTTCGCCCGCTTTTTTTGTTGTCTAAATCATGACCCATCCGCTCATTGCCGACCTGCTGCACCTTGCCACCCCTATCGCTGAAAACTTGGGGCTAGAAGTGGTCGATATCGTTTTCCAAACCAATAAAAGGCCTCCCGTCCTGCGCGTCGATATTCGCAATCTTGCGGGAGATACCGGTTTAGAGGACTGTGAGCAGATGAGTCGGGCCTTAGAAACCGCCCTCGACAGTCAAGAAATCTTACCGGAGGCCTACGTTTTAGAAATATCTAGCCCCGGCATTTCTCGACAACTGAGCAGTGAGCGCGAATTTCAGTCTTTTAAAGGCTTTCCCGTCATCGTTACCGGCCAGGATAGCCAGGGAAAACCGAAAGAATGGCGCGGAAAACTGCAAGGTAGAGATGAGCAATCTATTTATCTTAACCAAAAAGGTCGATCCCTGAGCATCGATCGCACTACCGTCATCAGCGTCCGTTTAGATGAGCGGCGGGATCAAAAGTAAAAAAAAGGACAGGAGACGGTCGCCAGGAGACTGCTTTTATTTATTCTCTCTATTGCCCATTGCCTGTTCCTTATTGCCTATTCCAAGTTCTAACTAATAACTCAAAAGTAAGGAGAAAAATAATTATGGCTACTGTTAATTTGCCCGGTTTAAAAATAATGCTCGAAGAAATTAGCCAACGACATAATCTGCCCAAAAATGCCGTACAAGAAGCCTTGCGTGAAGCACTGCTCAAGGGGTATGAACGTTATCGACGCGCCCAAAGTTTAGAAAAAGCCGCTCAATTTCATGAAGATTATTTCAATAACTTTGATGTGGAATTAGACGTAGAAGAAGAAGGCTTTCGCATCCTTTCGACTAAAACTATTGTGGAAGAAGTGACCAATCCCGACCATCACATCGGTCTTAAAGAAGTGCAAGAAGTGGCCGACGAGGCCCAATTAGGGGATGAAGTAGTTCTGGATGTCACCCCCGACCAAAGAGAATTTGGTCGCATGGCGGCGATTCAAACTAAACAGGTTTTACTGCAAAAACTGCGGGATAACCAACGCAAAATGATTCAAGAGGAGTTCCAAGATCTAGAAGGAACCGTTTTACAGGCCCGGGTCGTCCGTTTTGAAAGACAGGCCGCTATTGTCATGGTACAAAGCACCTATGGTCAACCGGAAGTGGAAGCAGAACTACCCAAACGGGAACAGCTACCCAACGACAACTATCGGGCCAACGCCACCTTTAAAGTGCTGCTCAAAAAAGTCTTAGAAGGTTCTCACCGGGGCCCGCAATTAATCGTTTCCAGAGCGGCGGCGGGTTTGGTAGTATATCTGTTCGCCAACGAAGTTCCCGAAATCGAGGAGGAAATCGTGCGTATTGTCGCCGTCGCCCGGGAAGCCAATCCCCCCTCCCGTCACGTTGGTTCGCGGACAAAAATCGCCGTCGATACCCTAGAAAGAGACGTGGATCCGGTTGGGGCCTGTATTGGGGCCAGAGGTTCGCGGATTCAAGCTGTGGTGAACGAATTGCGGGGGGAAAAAATCGACGTAATTCGCTGGTCTCCAGATCCCGCCACCTACATCGCCAATGCCCTTAGTCCCGCCCGTATCGACCAAGTTTTGTTCACTAATGCCGAAGAAAGACAAGCACTGGTACTGGTGGCACAGGATCAATTAAGTTTAGCGATTGGCAAAGAAGGGCAGAACGTGCGTCTAGCCGCCCGTCTGACGGGCTGGAAAATCGATATTAAAGATATCGCCCTCTATAAAGGCGAACAAGAGCTAAAAAACGCTGAAAAAGACCTAGAATTGCAGGATTTAGAAGAAGAATGAATCCCTTCGTCAATTATCGACGCTGTATTAGCTGTCGTCTCTTCGCCCCGAAAGAATCCTTTTGGCGAATTGTCCGACTACACCCGTCCGGACAGATACAATTAGATCAAGGCATGGGAAGAGCCGCCTATATCTGTCCGCAGCCCAACTGTCTGCAACTAGCTCGGCAAAAAAATCGTCTCGGACGCGCCCTAAAAGCCAATATTCCCGAAACGGTCTATGAGTCCTTGCAAGAGCGACTCGGGCCCGCCGGGCAATTCAGACCAAATCAGGATTAAAATTGACGATCATAGCCACAAAATCGTTAGCATAGAAATGGGGCAGTCTTGACAGGATAAAAAAAGCAGCCAACTTATTAGGATCACTAACACTTTAGCCGGGGGATAATGGATGAGTAACACGAAAGTCAGAATTTACGATTTATCAAAAGAATTGAATCTAGACAACAAGGACATTTTGGACATCTGTGACCAGTTGAACATCGAGTACAAGAGCCACAGTAGCACGATCAGCGAAGAGGAGTCCCAACGCATCAAAGCGATTGCAGCAAAGGGAGTCACCTCGAGTATGAGTAAAAATAGCACGGGTCAGCGAGAATCGGCTAGTCCTGCCGAAGAAAAAAAACAAAAGATTTTAGCCCTGCATAAACATAACCGCCCCGAAACCGGCGAAGAGGGGCCCAGCCATCTCGGTCAGGCTGGTTCCTCAGCCAAACCGACTTTAATCAGTCCCCCCCGTCCCCCGGTTAAACCCCTCGTCGCTCCCCCAGGGCGCGACGGTGCGGCCGAAAAAACTCCCGCCACGGAGGAGAAGAACGCGGCTACCCCCACCGATGCAGAGATGCTATCTCAGCTCCCCAGTGTTAAAGGAACCCCGACCGAAACCCCGCTAGTCCAGGAAGCAGCCTCCACCTTAATCGCCCCACCTAATCGACCCTCCCTCACCCCGAAACCGCGCCCTGAAACCACCTCGGGCCGTCCAGAACCCCGAGCCAAAAATGCCCCCGGCAGTAACGACAGGCCCCGGGGAGAAAAACGCGAGCGCGGCGAGAGCGAAAACGCCCCTAGTCCTGAGCGCAGGGCTGGCTTGGCTAAACCCGAAAAACCGACCCTCAACCGCAAAACCGACGGAAAAAGCCCGAAACTGGGGGAACCAGCCAGAGAAGTGCGGGAGACGGTGGAATTGAAGCGCCCAGTTCGCCCCGGTATGCCCGCTAAAATCTCAGCTACCGGCGAGGAAGAAACCGATACCACCAAGAAATCTGGCATTGATGGCACAGAAATCGATACAGATACCGGACTGCTCGGAGCAGACGGGCCCAAAAAACTCAAACGACCGACCATGCCCCCTCGCATGGCCAAAAAATCTACCTGGGAAGAAGAAGAAGAAGAAGAGAAAAAAGCGGCCAAAACCGCCAAAACTGCCGGCAAAAACAAACGCCGCACCCAGGCTCTCTTTGAAGATGACGATGATCTAGAATCGGAACTATCCGGGTTAATCAATACCCCCAGTTTTACCCTTTCCACCGCTCGTCCCCCCAAACCGCCCAGCGCTAAAGCAACCACCCCCGGCGGCCCAACAGCAGTCAAAGTTAAGCGGCCTAGTAAACCAACCGCCCACACCGGCAGTCCGAAAAGCGAGCGCCAAGAACCTCAAGAGGAAAAACGCCCGGAAAGCATCGTCGTCACCGGCAGTCTCACCGTGCGCGACCTCTCGGAATTGATGAAAGTCCCCGAAACCGAGATCATCAGAACCCTATTTTTTAAAGGGATGGCGGTTAATATCACCCAAACTCTCGACGTGGACACGATCGAAATGATCGCCAGGGACTTCGATATGGCCGTGGAAACCCCCAGCACCCAGTCGGCGGCGATCAAAACCACGGAAATGATCGATGTCTCCGACTGGGAAAGTCTCCAGCGTCGTCCCCCCGTCGTCACCATTATGGGTCACGTTGACCACGGTAAAACCACCCTCCTCGACTCGATCCGCAAAACCAAAGTCGCCCAGGGGGAAGCCGGCGGCATCACCCAGCACATCGGTGCTTACCACGTCGATGTGCAACATAACGGCAAACCGGAACAGATTGTCTTCTTAGATACCCCCGGCCACGAAGCTTTTACCGCCATGCGGGCCCGTGGGGCGAGAGTCACCGATATAGCGGTGCTGGTGGTAGCCGCCGATGATGGCGTACAACCCCAAACGAAAGAGGCAATTAGTCACGCCAGGGCCGCGGAAGTCCCCATCGTGGTGGCGATTAACAAAGTCGATAAACCCTCGGCTAACCCCGACCGGATTAAACAGGAATTGACCGAACAGGGACTGGTGGCCGAAGATTGGGGCGGTGAGACGATCATGGTTCCCGTTAGCGCCCTGCGGGGTGAAAATCTCGATAATCTGCTGGAAATGATTCTCTTGGTGGCAGAAGTGGAGGAATTGGTCGCTAACCCCGATCGCTTGGCCAAGGGAACCGTCATCGAAGCTAACCTCGACCGCACCAAAGGCCCCGTGGCTACCCTGCTCGTCCAGAATGGTACTCTCCGCGTCGGTGATAGCATCGTCGCCGGTTCCGTTTTCGGCAAAATTCGGGCCATGATCGATGATCGCGGTCAAAAAGTCGAAGCAGCCACCCCCTCCTTTGCCGTGGAAATCCTCGGTCTCAGTGATGTGCCGGCCGCTGGCGATGAGTTCGATGTCTATGAAAGTGAGAAAGAGGCCCGATCAATCGCTGATCAACGGGCGATCGAACAACGCAACACCCGTTTACAACAGGCCCTCTCCTCCCGTCGCGTTAGCCTTAGCACCCTCTCTATCCAAGCTCAAGAAGGACAACTCAAGGAACTTAATCTCATCCTCAAGGCAGATGTGCAAGGTTCCGTCGAGGCCATCCTCGGTGCGCTCAAACAGTTACCCCAAAACGAAGTGCAGATTCGGGTTCTCCTCGCCTCTCCGGGGGAAATCACCGAAACCGATGTGGATCTGGCCGCCGCTAGTGGTGCGGTGGTGGTGGGCTTTAATACCACCCTGGCCAGTGGTGCGCGCGCATCCGCTGATCGGGAAGGGGTCGATATCCGCGATTACAATATCATCTACAAGCTTCTCGATGATATTCAAGGGGCGATGGAAGGTCTTCTTGACCCCGAAGAAGTGGAAGAACACCTCGGTTTTGCCGAAGTGCGCGCCGTCTTCACCGTCGGTCGTGGGGCTGTGGCGGGCTGTTATGTCCAATCAGGTAAACTGGTGCGGAATCGCTTCCTGCGCGTGCGTCGCGGCAAGGAAATTGTTTATCAGGGAGTTCTCGATTCCCTCAAACGGATGAAGGAAGATGCCCGGGAAGTGGCCACCGGTTTCGAGTGCGGTGTCGGTGTTTCTAAATTCAATGACTGGAAAGAAGGCGACATTATCGAGGCCTACGAAATGGTCATGAAACGCCGCACTTTATCCAGTTAATTACACTTGAACCGTCAGTTATCAGTTATCAGTTATCAGTTATCAGTTATCAGTCATAATTCCCCCACTCCCCCACTCCCCCATCTCCCCACTTCATAATTCATAATTCATAATTCCCCCACTCCCCCACTCCCCCATCTCCCCACTTCATAATTCATAATTCATAATTCATAATTCCCCCACTCCCCCACTCCCCCATCTCCCCACTTCATAATTCATAATTTATAATTTATAATTCTCATTTCCCTCTATGAAATCAGAACCTTTTTTGTGGATTCATCTGGCAGGGTTAGCGGCTTTGCCAATCTTTTTACAAATCGCTTGGATTGGTTTAGCTGTGGGCGATCCCTTGCCTTTTCTTTGGCTAGAATGGCTATTTCTGGGAGCGATCGCCATCGTCCCCGTTTTTTGGATGCAGTGGACAAAACCTTTTGATATCTTTAGTCTTTTGTTGGTTGCTCTAAAACCGAGTCAACTCACCCCCGAACAGTTAAAAATTCTCTCTCTTTTTAAACGTCCTCGCCATCGTCTTCTTACTCTTTTGGGAGTCGTCCTCTTAATTCTCATCGCTTGGCCCATCTATAATTTTGCCCCTCTAGCGGCTGCCGTGGCCGCCTATCTCCCCCAATGGCGGCTTTTAGGTTTAGTCATCGCTGCGATCGCTCTCCTCTTAAGTCACCTATTTCTACAGGTTCCTCTGAGTGTTCTTGGGGTTTTAGCCACGAAGGAAAGTGACTGGACAGCCACCGAAGCTTTAGTTATTGAGCGCATTCCTGAGTTATTTACCATTGTTGGTCTAAAAGTTAATAAAATTATCTAAATTAGCCAAAATGCCGACAATTTCGACTAGGAATGCAGGATCGAGCGCCCGTTTAAGGGTTGAATATTCCTGGCATTACTCGGAAAAATCGCGGCCAATTGTTGCAGTTGTTGGGGAGAAATTTTGATCGCATTTTGCCAGACTAACCAGAGAACATCCTCGCTACAGGGGGGAGTGGACAAAGACCCCCGATATTCATAAAAACCGCTATTTTCCGGCAGCAAAAGCCCGACATTGACCCAAGTATCGGGGATAATCATTTCAGGAGAAGGTTCTTCGGGCAAATAATCCCAAATGGTTTGTAAATAGGGATTATTTGCCCCAATTTCGGCTAAGATGCCCACAACTGCTAAATTTCCCTTCCCATTTCGATGCACTAAATGAATTTCCAGAGGGAAAGACTGACCTTTAATCTGATGTTCGCTGGGGTGATGAAAATGAAACTGCAATAAATCCCATTTTTCGCCGTGAAAACTCATGTTTCCACCTTTTTCGGTCTGAACTAAGATTGTACGACCGTTATGGCGAATTTTTAGGGGTACAGGAAGATAATTAAAGGTGGGGTGGTATAGCTCTTTTTCAGACACTATACTCAGATCGATCGGTGTTTGTTGCTTTCCCGTAGTGCAGAGGCGATAATTCCTTGATAATTCGCCCCAATGGTCAATATTTTGATAATTCCAAGTAAATTCTGGATTAATAGCCCCAAGAAGAGCCTGAGAGCCTATAAATTGCAGTAATTCTCGTCTATACATGGGATTAAATTTAGCAAACCCTAATTAGAAATTTTCTTGGGGATTTATGCCCAATTCCCGCAGTTTAGCCGCTAATTTTGCGGATTTCTGCCTTTCCTGTTGGACTTGATTTTCTGCTTCTACAGCCCGATTTTCTGCCTGTTGTGCCGCTTCTGCGGGAGTGGGTACTAATTCCCCTTCGGGGGTAAAATAGCGCAATTTATTGGCGAATAAACCCAAATATAAGCCTAATTGTTGACTCCAGAGCCATCCCTGAGAATTGGGGGCAATCGGTTGATATTGACCGCTAATTAGAGTAAATCCTTCAAATTCTAGGCTTTCTGGGTCAAACCAAAAATAATCGGGAGTGCGAAATATATCTTGATAAATTTGTTTTTTCTCCTCTCGGTCAACTTTGGCGGTACTATC
>NZ_JADBTB010000032.1:0-81317 GCF_020246405.1 Microcystis sp. M083S1 | reverse complement strand
TTTATGGGCAGATATTTTAAAACTGTCTCTTGAAGCTAATTATGATGATTATCTTGAAAAAAAATGATAATTAGACAGAAGTTCTCTATGTGAACAAGAGAACTTTATCTTCTTTTGTTTTCAAAATGAGAATTGCTGCATCGATTGGGCAAGACTCAAGAATTAGACCCAGAAACGTTGTGAAGTCTTGTACCACTGCTCGTTTTCGGGAGATGTTTGCAGATCTTCCAAAATCGATTCAAGAGCAGACCCGTAAAGCGTATCGGCAATTCAAAGAAGACCCAAGCTATCCCAGCTTGCGATTCAAGAAAGTCCATCCACAGCTGCCCATCTATTCTGCACGCATCAATAGGGATTATCCTGCTGTCGGTCAATTAGAGGATGATACGGTGATTTGGTTCTGGGTTGGTTCCCATGCAGAGTACGATATGCTGCTGGATCAATTGTAGTGCGGTGCCGCTCTGGTAGGCCCAGTTGGGGAATGTTAGGGAAGATTCCCATTGTCGTTAGAAGCGGGTAACGCGACTCGAACGCGCGACATTCACCTTGGGAAGGTGACGTTCTACCACTGAACTATACCCGCAAAACCATCCCTAATCATAGCATTGACCCCCCGACAAGAGCAACTGCTCTAGGCTGTTTTTCATCACCGCGCCGGTTTGTCCAAAAACGCTAAATAGACTCGCCAGCGGATGATCAAAAATATTCACCGTTCAACTTCTTCATCCTCAAAGAGTCAAGGAGCTAGAGATTGTTTTAAATGCCATTTGTCGATAATATCACCGGGTAATTTTGAGAAGTTGGCAAGGTTTCTTTGAAAATGCCTCTTAGCTTGGACAGGAATTTAGGGGGTATTTTCTGGAAAAGAATCACTATAATTAAATAAAAATGGTACGCTATTTTTTCCCGATCCATCCATGACTAAAACCCGGGGCATTTGCGCCCCACCTTCGCGCCAAGCTTCGATCGCTTCTTTCTGTAAAACTAATCCTCCCCCCTGTTCTTTTAAAGTTTCTGCTAATAGTCTTTGTGCCTCAGCTTTCCCTTTAGCGCGATTAACTTCTGCTTGGGCCTGTTGTTCCGCTTCTTGGGTGATATAAACGGCTCTTTGGGCCCGTTGTTCTGCGATTTGTTTATCTTCGACAGCCCGAGCAAATTCTGGAGAAAAATTCAAATCTACCACACTGGTATCTAAAACTAGAATACCATACTTTTCTAACCGAGTCGATAGGGCATTATCAAAGTCTTCTTTTAACTCACTGCGTCGAGTAATTGCCTCCTCTACGGTTCTTTTAGCGGCGGCAATTTTAAAGGATTCTTGGGTTTGAGGGGCGATAATTTTAGCGACAATATTTTGCAGGGTGCCTTGGGTTCTTCTAATGACCACTACTTGAGTCGGATCGAGACGAAAATTAATCGCAAAACTAGCGGATAAATCCTGTAAATCTTTAGTGGAACTTTGGGCGGGAACTTCAAATTTTTGCACCGTAACATCGTAGATATCGACACTAGAAACAAAGGGAGGTTTAAAGTGCAATCCCTCCAATAAAACCCCGTCCTTAGCCTTTCCTAACACACTTAAAACCCCCGCTTGTCCGGGGGTGATAATCACATAGGCATTAAAGGCCGCTAAAATGACAATAGTGACCAATAATCCCCCGATCAGGGAAAGTAAATTAATAGCATCTTTTTGGTTCATAGTTTATACTCCTTGACGAGCGACTAAAGCGAGAATTTTTACTGCGATCGCTTGATTAACGGGCATCACTGACAGACGATTTCCTGTCCTTACTAATAATAATTCATCGGCGGTAAAATTTTGTTTTAAAATTCCTAGGGGCAGCAGTTGGGGAAAAAGGCGCTCAAACTCAACTTTAACCGTCCACCAGCGCGGGGAATCTGGGGAGGATTTAGAATCATAGTAGGGACTATCGCGATCGAATTGTGTGGGATCGATCATATCAGTTTGCACCACTCGCATCAAGCCGACAATCCCCGGCGGGGTCGTATTAGAATGATAAAAAAAGGCCAAATCTCCCCGTTTCATCTGACGGAGAAAATTGCGGGCCTGATAATTTCGCACCCCTTCCCAAATAGTTTGACCATCTTTTTTTAAATCCTCGATACTATA
This sequence comes from Microcystis sp. M083S1, assembly GCF_020246405.1. NCBI lineage: Bacteria > Bacillati > Cyanobacteriota > Cyanophyceae > Chroococcales > Microcystaceae > Microcystis > Microcystis sp. M083S1. The sequence continues at coordinate 79,186 of NZ_JADBTB010000032.1, read as the reverse complement.
GACATCGGGTTCCGATTTCATTAACCAATAATTTAAATTCATCATTTATACTTGTTATTAATTCAAATAAGCTCAAAAAAATTTTTAGCCGTTCCTGTCAGCCCTGTCACCATAGGGTTAAATATAATTCACTTTGACTGCTTTTGCAGAGCTACTCAAACAATTATTGAGAAGAATGTATCTAAAAATACTTTTGTTAGGGGCAATTTTTAAGAACTATGATCCTTCAAGTCTAGCTATTCTTGGCAACCGTCAGTTTTTCCCTATAGCTAAAAATAATTTATTCCCAGCATTAAATCGCTCAAATAAGCTGTAAAATAAGATACATTGCTCTAAAAATCTCTAGCCAATCCATAGATTATCGGTGTTCCAAGCCACTCGCCGCCGTTTAGCCTTATGGTACACTGTTGTCACTGCCATACTACTGCTTTTTCTCGCTACGGGAATGTATTTTTATGTGCGCCATACCCTAGTGGATCGCATTGATGATACCCTCAAACACATCATTGAGGTGGTAAATCGTTCCCTCGTGATCGAATCGATTCCCCCGGATCAAGGACGTTATCGCGTCGATCCCCTCGCAAGTTTTCCCAGTCAGGGTAAATCCGTGGAGGACGATCATATAGATTTGGAATGGTTCGATCCCCAAGGTAATCTAGTTTGGTCAACTTTGGCTGAATCCTTAGATATTCCCCTCCATCCCCACCGTCAAGGGGAAACTATTCGCTTATCCGATAATCGTCTGCTGCGACAAGTAACCGAAAGGGTGGAAATCGGTCATTATGTTTTGGGATATCTGCGGGTAAGTCATCCTTGGTTTGAGGTGACAAAACCGATTAGACAGCTATTATGGGATTTAATCGTCGGAATTTGCCTGATGATTGCCAGTGTCGCCTGGATTGGTTGGTTTTTGTCCGGTTTAGCCATTCAACCGGTAAAAGAGTCCTATCAGAGTTTAAAACAATTTACCGCCGATGCTTCCCATGAATTACGCAATCCGATCGCCACTATCCAAACTAACGTGCAAATGGCGATCGCTTATCCCCAAACTGGCCATCAACGCTTGCAAGTGATCGATCGTTTAACGGAAAGATTGGGCAATTTAGTCAATGATCTGCTTTTTTTAGCCCGTTCCGATAGTGGCATCGTCCAACCGATCGAGCAAGCTGTACCTTTGGATGCTTTATTGATGGAAGTGGTGGAAGAACAGCGTTTAATCGCCGATAAGCAGGGAATTTCCCTCTCTTTGTCGATTGTGGAACCGGACCAAGAGGATTTTTCCTACAGCGATGAAATGTTTACTATGCAGGGAGATTGGGATCAATTAGCACGTTTATTCACAAATTTAATCTCTAATGCCCTAAAACACGCTTTTTTAACCGAATCTGAGCCTAAAAATGTGGCTGTGGAATTGGAGAAAAGTAAACGCGATCGACAATCGGTGTTACTGGTACGCGTCAAAGATAACGGAATCGGGATTCCCGAGGCTGCTTTGTCCCATATTTTCGATCGCTTTTATCGTCTCGATCCCGCGCGACAAAATTCTGCCACTTCCGGGGGAACAGGATTAGGATTAGCGATCGCTTTAGCGATTACCCTCAGTCATCATGGACAAATTAGCGTCGAAAGTCAGATTGATCGAGGAACAATCTTCACCGTCACCTTACCGAAAAGCCATCAACGGGAGAAAAAAACCGAAAAGTCAGAAGCTTGACACTTCTGACTTTTTTTCATACCCCCAAGGGAATTCGAATCCCTGTCGCCTCCGTGAAAGGGAGGTGTCCTAGGCCACTAGACGATGGGGGCGTGGATTTCAGACCTTTTTAAATATAACAATAATCTTTCTGGGAGTCAAGGGTTTTGGCCAAAATTTTTTTTATCCCGTCCTTGCACAATAGGATAGTCTAAATGAAGATGTTATCGCCCAAAATCCATGGCTGCCGATCCCTATAAAAGCCGACTGTTCAACCTGATCAACCGTCGTTTGATCCGTCTGAAAGATAACCTCGGCCGCGTCTCCCGTCGCGGTCAAAATGCGATCGCTATTGCCTTGCAAATAGCCCTCTATCCCGTCTATTTGCTGGTACAATCCCTGCGGATGACGGCTAATCAATTAGGGAACAGTCTCCAGAAACAATTATCACCCCCCGGAAAAGAGGGGACGGATGCGATCGAAGAATTTCTCCAGAGCTTATCCGACCAAGAAACGGCATTTATTGGCATAGCAGCCGATCTAGAGGATCAAGCTTTAGTTTTCGTCACTAACGATCACCAGACTGTTAAAATCACCGATAATCAAACCCAAAGACAAATAGAAAAACAAATTAGGACGGCACTGGCTAACTACGCCCTCGAAAAACGGAGAATTAAGCGATTAAATCGTCAATATACGCCTTTATTACCGAATTTTACCGACAAAAATCCTGTCTTGCCTCCGATCCGTTGGTTTTGGAACCTACTACGCTGGGAACAACAGGGACAAATAGCGATCGCCATAGATCTATTCCAAGAATCCCATCTCGTCAAAACCCCGACACCACCCTCCTTACCACTGCCTAATTTAAATTCTCAAGCGATTTTACAGGTTATTGACGAAAAATTAGCAATTTTCGAGGCTAAATTTCTCGCTATCTCCCCCGCAATCCCCAGCAGTGTTAGCCACACCTCTAACCTACCTTCCGATCTCGTTAACCAGTCCCCGACTCTCGAGAAAAATTCCTCCTATCTCTGGCGACTTTATTGGTTAATTTATGCGGCGATCGAGCATTTCTGGGCAAAAGAGAAGAATAATTTAGAATATAGTGCTGATTCACCCGCTTTATCGGCAAAATATCCCCTAAGTCTTCCTAATTCTCTGCTGATCACCTTCAAGCAACGTCTCCAGGATTGGCTAGAAAAACAAACCCAAGCGGATCCCTTCACGATCGGCAAACTCATCCAAGCGGCGATCGATCACTTCTTTGCCTCTGGCCAATCCCTGACATTTTCCGCCGTCAGTGAGCAGCCATGGCTAGAATCCGCCGATATCTTGGCTATTTCTCCCCAAGACTCCGAAAAACCGCGCCTTCACCCCGCTCATCCCCTTCCCCAGTCCCTAGGCACACCAGCCGAGCCTATTATCACAAAAAAAGCTTTTAGTCAAGAAAAACAAAATAAATCTTTACAAAAAATCCCCCCGGCCGCTGCTGAAATTACCCCTAGAGAATCCCCCCCCACAACCCAATTAGATCCCCGCTATGCCAAGGAGATAATTCAACCAATTAACGAAGAATGGTTAGAAACCGAATCAACCCCCGTCGGCTACGTTAAACACCCCTTAGAACGGATTTTAGAGGGATTAGATGCGATTATTTTATGGGTGGAGGAATTAGTTATTAAAATCTGGCGTTGGTTGCGGTACAATCGACGCATTTCTAAATTACTCAAACGCAAACGCTAAATCGATCGGTTTTGGGTATAGCCGATCGGTTAGTCTTTCTGTTGTGAGAAACTTGAGACTATAATTCATCGACAAAAATAAGCTAAACTAACGGCAAAGATAATAAGTTTTGATTTTTTTCCTTGGCATTACTTATGGACGGTATCTGTACCCTAGCCAATGATCGGGTTTACGATCAATTAGTCGCCCTACTCAACAGCATCGAGGTCAATGGAGGAAAAGATATTCCTGTTTGTGTCTATCCCTACGATGACAACACCGAACGGATCAGAGCGGAAATTGCTCAACGTCCTAACGTACAGTTGTTTGATAATCAGGAAATTATCGAACGCTGGGAAAATTTCGCCAAGTCGATTTGGGATAGCCACCCGCAAGCCCGCGAACGTTGGTTGAAATCGGGTTGCACTGACCGATATTATCGTATGGGAATGCACCACCGTTTTATTGCTTTTGATAGTCCCTTTGATCGTTTTATCTACATGGATGGGGACACCTTGCTACTCGATGCCGTTGATAAAATCTTCGCTATCCTAGATAGGCACGATTGTGTTGTTTATGACTTTCAGCACAAAGATCCCACTCATGTCTACGAAGTTTCTCGACCAAAATTATTCGAGGTTTTTTCCCGTGATCGTATCGAAAAGGAGATTTTTTGTGCGGGTTTCTATGCTTCTAAAATTGGTTTATTCGATGAAAATCAGCGAGATTGGCTAGTAGAACAATTGCGAGCAGGAGAAGCGGAAATTCTCTATCCGATGGCTCCCGATCAAACTATCGTCAATTATATGATGATGCGCTCAAATTTTCCTATATATAATCTAGCTCTTCAATTGCCTAAAGAAGAACGCACCGGCTGCTGTGTCACCTCTCCCCATTTTCAGGCTTTAGATAATATTCTTTACGATAAGGGCAACCGCTTGACATACCTTCACTACATTGGTTTATCTTCCTCTCTGTTCACTCGACTTTGTAGCGGTGAAAACCTCGATTTTCCCTATCGAGATATTTTCTTACACTATCGTTATCTCTACCAACCTAGTCAACGTCCTATATTTACCGGTAGTCCCAAACCCTATCAACCACCGACCCCAACTTTTTGGCAAAAAGTAACCAGAAAACTGGGCTTAGGAAAATAATAATATAGCAAATTAGGTTACACTTCATCTGTAGGAGAAACGCTGTAACCTAATTCCGATGATGGCTATACTTTCTGACCTATTTTCGGTTCCGTCCCTGCCAACAATCTTTTAATATTACCCTGATGACGAACAATCACATAGATTCCCCCCATCAAACTAAATAAAATATAGGGGAGAGGTTGACCTAAAATAACCATTAAAATATTCACCACCAGCGCCCCGATAATCGAACCTAAAGAAACAATCCGGAAAAGTGCGAGAATAACTAAAAAACTTGCCAAAGTTCCACAAGCCACTAGGGGATTCATCACTAATAAAACCCCTAAACTGGTGGCGACGGATTTACCACCACTAAAATTCAAGAAAATCGATTTACTATGACCAATGATTGCCCCCAATCCTGCCCCGATAATTAACCAGTAATACCAACTTTCTGGGAGAGGATTGACATCCATAAAATATAGTCCTCGTACCAGGGCCACCGCCACCATTCCCTTTAACATATCAATTAATAACACCGTCGCCCCGGCAGTTTTTCCCAGAGTTCTCAGCACATTGGTGGCCCCGGTGGAACCGGAACCATAGTCACGAATATCGATACCTTTGCTGTATTTACCGATTAAATAACCCGTGGGAATCGAACCGAACAGATAGGATAAAAGTAAGATAGTAAGACTGATAAGAATCGGAATAAGCATAAATTAAGCCCAATTTTTAGCAAGAGCGAGCGCCGTTATCAGTGTATCAGCCTGAAGACAAAAAAACACTCACAGGGAACCATAGACGGGAATTGCCGCCCCGCGCAAGTCTTTCGCCCCTTCCCCCGCCAGAAAACAGATCACCTCGGCTAGAGATTGGGGACTGACCCAGTCCTTGGCATTTGCCTCTCCCATCGCTTCCCGGTTGCCCGGAGTATCGATAACACTTGGCAAAACCACGTTAGCAGTAATATTAGTCTGTTTGGTTTCTTCTGCGATCGCTTGGGTTAGAGCCACTACCGCCGCTTTCGAGGCACAATAGGCGGCCAAATTTGCCCCCGGTTGTACGGCGCCACGAGAACCGATAGTGACGATACGACCATAATTATGAAGTTTCATCGAGCGTAAACAGTGTTTACACAGTAAAAAAGTGCTATGGAGGTTTAAATCAAACATTTTTAGCCAATCTTCATAGCTAAACTCCTCCGTCGCCCCCATGGTAAAACCCCCGACTAGATGAATTAAAACATCGACCCGACCGAGATCATCAATTAATCTAGCCACGGCAGTTTCTTGGGTTAAATCCACCCTGACAAAGCGAATACGCTCAAATTCCGCCGCACTCAGCCGAGATTTCAGGCGACCTACCTCCCTTTCCTCTCGATAGGTCATGGTCAGATGACCGCCATGGTGTAAAACCGCCGGAGTGACTCCTAAACCCAGTCCCCCCGTACCGCCGGTCAGCAATACCCGTTTATCTTTCATATTGATTGATAGATAGTCGATCGCTCCAATTATAGGCGATTTAACCTGGCAATTGGGCAATACTACAGCCTTGCTCGCCGGACTAGGATTCCTTCATCGCTTGTTTTTTCTCCGCCTTCAGGTCGCGACTGCTGGCGGCGGCAATTTCCGCATCCATCAGGGTGCGTCCGGTGGCCGCTAGATAGACATCATCGAGACTAGGACGGGATTGGGCCATGCTGAACACGGGTAATCCCGATTCGGCTAGGGTTTGTTCAATTTTGCTTAAAGGATTGCTATTGGCCGTCACGATAAGATTAAGGGAGTTACCCTGGGCGGTATTAACTATCACTTCCTCGACAAAAGGCAGACGGGATAATAATTCTTTCGCTTGGAAAGCTTCTTCCTCTGGGGAAAATTCCCGCACTTTTAAGGTGATGCGATCGCCACCCAGTTGTTCCTTTAGTTGTGAGGGGGTACCGCGAGCGATGACGATACCATTGTCGATAATTGCCAAGTTATCGGCCAAAGCGTCGATTTCTTCGAGATAATGGCTGGTAATTAATACACTGGTTCCGGCCGCCCGCAATTGTCGCAGAAAATCCCAGACAATCAAACGACTTTCGATATCGAGGCCCACAGTCGGTTCATCCAGCACTAAAACTTCCGGCTGATGCAATAATCCCGCCGCTAAATCCAGCCGTTTTTTGATGCCACCGGAATAGGTCCCCGTTTTTTTGTCGGCGTATTCCTCTAATCCTAAAAGATTTATTAATTCTTTGATGCGCTCTCTTGACTTTTGAGCGGGAATGTGATATAGAGCGGCTTGTAGTTGCAACAGTTCCCGGCCCGTGAGCATTTTATCGAGGGCGACTTCTTGGGCAACGTAACCCAGGCGTTTACGGGCGGATTTGGGGTTATTCAGGGCATCGACACCCCCCACCTCGATTTTGCCGCCATCGGGTTTAGCAAGGGTACAAAGACAGCGAATCGTGGTGGTTTTTCCCGCACCATTGGGACCGAGTAAACCGAAGATTTCTGCCGCTTTCACGGTAAAGGAGATATCTTTAACCGCTGCTGTCTGACCGTAGGATTTTTTTAACTTTTCGATCGCCACCGCAAGGGTCATAAGCTGATTTTCGCCCACTTGAGCGAGACAATTTTTTTGTTAACTTTCTCGGTCTATTTTAACCCAGATTCCCCACTGCAAAATCTAGTACAGCCTTGTTTATCTTTTCTGATCAAGATAAACTTTGACGGGATTTGGCCTCATCCCCAGATAACCTGCTGCTGTTCCGGCGTTGCCTGTTGGCCCGGGCAACTTATTCCGACAGCATGGTTCACGTTAACTTAAATTAACTTTGTTGGCAAAAGTGAATCAGAACAAGGGTTTTTCGTTAGTGTGATAATGATTATCATTCTAATTAACGAGAGAAATCATGGTTCTACAGGTCTCTGGGGTAGGATTAGTTTGTGCTGGGAAGAAAATAAGCGAAAAAAGCCATAAATCTCCATTTATCGCTGTTAGCTTCATTTTATCGCTTTCTTTCGCCCTGGTAACGGTGGCTAAGGCTGAAGAGCCTGCCATTGGTCAGAGTTTGCCCGAATTTTATATCGGGGTGGATAATCAAATCACCTTAACTCGGGGCATCTATGAGGGATTAGCCAATCCTAACTATAACCGGTTAACTCTTCTGGTTGCTCACCGAGAGGGAAACCCTCATTTTCACGGTATCGGCACTTACAGTTATTCCGGCCCGTCTGGTAATCCAGTAGTTAATCCGACTAACACCAATAATCGCATTCCTGAGACTTCTACAGGATTGCCTCCTCTCTCCTTAATTGCAGGACAAGGAATTTTTCAGAATAGTTTTGTTAGTGCTGCCACTGGGGAGGAATATAGCAATCTACTGATGCAATCAGTGGCAACTATTAATAATTCCTCTGACTTGGGAGAACAAGCTCTTTTTAACAGTTCTGGGGGACGGTGGAATCGGTCTTTAGGTAATGCCAACCTATCCTTACAACTGTTAGAGATTAGTGATGGATTAACAGTAGCTAACTCTTTAGGACAGACAATTTTAGCTAATGCCGGCGATATCTATGCGATCGGTACTGGTGATAACTTCTCCTTTTTACCGAAGTTTCTTGCCTCTCGACCGGGAAAATATTCAGCCAGTTTTAAGCTGGTAGATCTTAGCCTTTCTTGGGGAGAGTCAGGAATTTTTAACCTAGATTTTCAAACAGTTCCCGAACCATCAACTCTGATCGCCTTAATACTGTTCGGATCAATTTTATTAACTCGATCGAGCAGTAAAAACTAAAACCAATCGGTTTTGGAGAGAGCCAACTTATCTCCAAAACCGCTCTAGATCGAGATCGGCTTTATTGAAATGGAAAACAGGGATTATTCCCTAAAAAACTAGCAACTTTTTTGACTATAATAACGACAAGATTATCGGTATAGTTTTAAACTATCCTAGGATAAGCCCTATCTCGATCGCAGTATATATTTATGAAATTTAGTGAAATTGCCCAAAAATTAAGCCCTTTAGTCTCTGCTCACAGTTTAACTGCCTATCCCGACAGAAATCCCCAAATTAAAGCCATAACTCCCATCGAAACCGCCCTAGTCGATACGATTAGCTATATCGAAGGGGGAAAATTTGCTGCCTTTGTCGCCAAAACTGAGGCTACTGCCCTAATTCTGCCCCTGGATGCCAATTTACAACAACAGGCCGACGAACGCGGCATCCCTTGGTTAGCTAGTGCCAATCCCCGACTTTTATTCGCCCACGCCATCAAATTATTCTATCAACCCTTTCAGCCCCAACCCTACATTCACGCCACCGCCGTGGTGCATCCATCGGCTAAAATCGGCCATAAAGTCGCCATCGGGGCCCATGCCGTGGTGGAAGCCAATGTCACCCTCGGTGATGGGGTGTGCATTCATCCTAACGCCGTTGTTTACCCCGGGGTGCATATTGGTGATCGCACAATTCTCCACGCTAACTGCACTATCCATGAACGGGTACAAATAGGCAATGATTGCGTTATCCACAGTGGCGCTGTTATCGGTGCTGAGGGCTTCGGTTTTGTGCCGGTTCCCGAAGGCTGGTTTAAGATGGAACAATCGGGTATCGTGGTCTTAGAAGATGGGGTGGAAATTGGCTGTAATAGCGCCGTGGATCGCCCGGCAGTGGGAGAAACCCGCATCGGTAGCCAGACTAAGATCGATAATCTCGTCCATATTGCCCATAATTGCCAAATTGGCCAAGCCTGCGCCCTAGCAGGACAGGTAGGCATGGCAGGAGGCGTAAAATTGGGCAATCGCGTTATTTTAGCGGGACAGGTGGGCATTGCCAATCAAGCGGTGATCGGGGATGGTGCGATCGCAACAGCCCAAGCTGGCATTCACAACGATATCGGGGCAGGAGAAGTGGTTTCTGGCTCTCCCGCTATCCCCCATAAGCTATTCCTCAAGGTAGCAGCCGCTTACAAGCGTTTACCCGAAATCTATCAAGCGGTTAAGCAGTTGCAAAAATAGCCCTATTCAGGGGACAGGAGACAGGAGACTCCGAGACAGGAGACAGGAGATTATTTTTATTTATTCTCCCTTCTCCCCACACCCCACACCCCACACCCCACACCCCCATCTCCCCACTGATAACTGATAACTGATAACTGATAACTGATAACTGATAACTGAATCATCGTGACTGGCAAAAGCAAGGGCGCTATCGCCGCAGGACATCCAAAAACTGCCGAAGCTGGACAATTAATCTTAGAAATGGGCGGCAATGCCTTCGATGGGATTGTTGGCTCGATTTTAGCGGCTTTCGTGGTCGAATTCACCCTCGCTTCGGCGGGGGGCGGCGGTTTTTTACTAGCACATACCAAAGAAAAAGTCAATACCCTTTTTGATTTTTTTTGTCAAACTCCAAAATATAAAAAACCCTTGACAAAGATCGACTTTTACCCAGTGGCGATCAATTTTGGTGGTGCTAGTCAAGATTTTCACATTGGTCGAGGTGCGATCGCTACGACCGGGGTGTTACGGGGATTGGAAACAGTGCAGAAAAAACTGGGAAAATTACCCTTTGCCGTGGTAGCAGAACCAGCGATCGAATATGCTCGTCAAGGCTACATTTTGAGCCAATATAACGGCTTTTGCCTGGGTTTACTCGCTTCGATCCTGCTCAAAGATAGAGAGGGTTTAAAAGTCTATGCCCCGCAAGGAAAACTCCTGCAAGCTGGTGATCGCTGTGTGATGAGGGATTTTGCCAACAGCTTAGAGGAATTAAGCAAAAAAGGCGTAAAAGACTTTTATGAGGGAGAAATCGCCCACCAAATCGCCAAGGATATGCAGGAGGGTGGTTATCTTACCCTAGAGGATTTAAGTCATTACCAAGTCCTTGAGAGAAAACCCCTAAAAACCGAATATCGGGGGTACGAAATACTGACTAATCCGCCGCCTAGTTCTGGGGGAATTCTCCTGGCTTTTGCCCTAAAATTACTGGAAACAGTCAATTTATCGGCTTTAGAGCATCTAGGGAACAAACATCTGCAAATTTTAACAGAAGTGATGGCCTTAACCAATCAAGCTCGCGCTCAAGGCTACGATAATTTTATCCATCAGGAGGGAATCGAAGAGGAATTCCTCTCATCAGAATTTTTAGGCAAATATGCCAATAAATGGGGCAGTACCACCCATATTAGCATTATCGATGGGGAAGGTAATGCCGCCAGTGCCACCTTTTCCAACGGCGAAGGATCAGCTTATACCGTGCCGGGGACGGGAATTATGCTCAATAATATGATCGGGGAAGCGGACTTAAATCCCTTTGGTTTTCACAATTGGCCCGTTGATCGTCGTTTATCCTCAATGATGTCGCCGACGATGATTTTAGAAGAAGGAAAGCCGCGATTTGTTCTCGGTTCTGGGGGTTCCAATCGCATTCGCACCGCTATTTTGCAGGTTATTAGCAATTTAATCGATTTTCGGCAATCTTTAGCCGATGCGATCGGGGCCTCGCGCATACATTGGGAAAATCAACAATTAGGAATTGAACCTTTAGAAGATCGGGAAAATCTGCTCGAAAATCTGGTTTTACCCGCAAATACTCAAGTAACCCGTTGGCAAGAACAAAATATGTTTTTTGGGGGTGTGCATGGGGTGGCAGTGAATGAGCGGGGGGAATTAACCGCTACGGGCGATCCGCGTCGGGATGGAGTAGGATTATTGATTAGTAATTAGTAATCGGCCAACATAGTGGTGTGAGCTTGTTTACTTCTTATCGTTTACTGTTTACTTTTGAGATACTCATGTTGCTCTTGCGTTATGGTATTACCGTGAGTGCGGTGCTTGGGTTGATTTTCTTGGCTGAATCCTCGGTTAAGGCACAAACTCAGTCCGCTGCCGATTTATTGAAGAAACCCCGACCTACTGCCAATCCCGTTTCTCAATTACCCGGTCCATCGGCGGCACCGGCAACCACGGAAGCGGATCCCAAAGCCCCCAATTATCTTAATCCTAGTGGCAATCCCCTAATTTTTCCCACCAAACCAGATGAGGTGAATATTAGGGTAGTACAACCGATCAGCTTAAATCAAGCGATCGAATTAGCTTTAAAAAATAATCAGACCTTACAGACAGCCCGGGTCGATTTAGAAATCGCTCGCGCCCAATTAAAGGAACAACAGGCGGCTTTATTACCCACGGCCCAAGCGGAAACCAGTATCACTCAAGCTCAATCGGCAGTTGCCCAAAGACGGAATGAGTTGGCTCGTCAACAGGGAATCCCAGCCACTACATCCGAAGATAGTACCAACCTTCAGGGTAGTGTTCAGATTGTCTATGGGGTTTATACAGGGGGTGAACGGACAGCCCAGATCAAAAGGGCCGAAAAAGTGATCCGGCAACGGGAATTAGAGGTGGAACGAGTCTCGGAACAAACTCGTTTTGATGCCACCGATGCCTATTATGAATTGCAGAGGGGTGATGCTCAGGTAGCGATCTCCCAAGCCTCGATCGAGGATGCTAGTCAAAGTTTACGCGATGCTCTATTATTGGAGCAAGCGGGACTAGGAACCCGATTTGCTGTCCTACAGGCGGAAGTTGACCTCGCTAACGCTAACCAAGACTTAACCCGGGCGATTTCTACCCAGCGTATTTCCCGACGGCGACTGGCACAGATATTGAGTGTCGGTCAGCACATCGAGTTAACCGCTGCCGATGAGATTCGCGAGGCGGGAACTTGGGGCTTAAGTCTTAATGATAGTATCGTTTTGGCCTACAAAAATCGCGCGGAATTAGAACAACAACTCTTACAACGGGAAATTAGCGAACAGGATCGCTCGATCGCTATTTCGGCGGTGATTCCCCAAGTGGACCTTCTGGGCGAGTATAATGTCCTCAACGATCTCAGTGATGATGCTGGTTTTGGCGATGGTTTTAGCGTTGGCGGCCGGATTCGCTGGACTTTCTTTGATGGTGGTCGTGCTTTTGCTCAGGCCCGTCAAGCGGAAAGAAATATTGATCGCGCCGATACGGAATTCTCCCTCCGTCGCAATGAAATTCGCCTTCAGGTGGAGGAATACTACTATAATTTGATTTCTAACCAAGAAAACATCAAAACTTCGCAAAAAAGCATTGAATCAGCCACGGAAAGTCTGCGATTAGCCCGTTTACGCTTCCAGGCCGGTGTGGGAACCCAAACGGACGTGATCAACTCCCAGCGGGATTTAACCGATGCCAGAAGTAGTTATCTACAGGCGATCGTTGATTACAATAAATCCTTGAATAGTCTCCAGCGAGCGATTAGTAATTTACCGGATAATCGTTTGTTTGAAGTGCGTTAATTGTGCGATTTATTGATGTGTGGTGTGGGGGGAGATAGGCAAATCTCCCCTATTTTAATGAGTTTCGATAGATCACCTGGTTAGGCGATCGTTCCCGTCAAGGGGGAACTAGGACTAGCATAGGACTTAATCGGCATTCTTCCCGCTAAATAGGCTAAACGTCCCGCTTTTGCCGCCATTGCCATGGCTTGGGCCATCATAGCTGGATTGGCCGCCATAGCGATCGCACTGTTAATTAATAAAGCATCCGCACCCATTTCCATGGCCCGGGCCGCTTCTGAGGGTGTACCGATCCCGGCATCTACCACCACGGGAATTTTGGCCGATTCGATGATAATCGCGATATTTGCCTCATTTTTCAGGCCCTGTCCCGACCCAATCGGCGATCCTAGGGGCATAACCGTGGCGCAGCCAGCTTCCTCTAAACGTTTGGCCAAGAGAGGATCGGCGTTAATATAGGGCAGTACGGCAAAACCTTCTTTAACTAATTGTTCCGCCGCTTGCAAAGTTCCGATCGGATCGGGTAATAAATATTTAGGATCGGGAATAACTTCGAGTTTAATAAAGTTATTGTCTTCCTGTCCCAATAATTTGGCCATTTCTCGCCCTAAACGGGCCACCCGAATCGCTTCTTCGGCCGTTTGACAACCGGCAGTGTTGGGTAACATCCAGATTTTCGACCAATCGATCGCCGCTGCTAATCCCTCATGACCGGGTGCGTTCGTTTGTACTCGTCTAACGGCGACGGTGACGATCTGACATTCACTGGCAGTAATACTTTCCTGCATAGTCGTCAGATTGGCATATTTGCCAGTCCCAGTCATCAAGCGGGAGTGAAAGGTTTTCCCGGCAATGGTGAGACTATCATTCTGGGGCGATAAAAGTGCTTGGGGTTTATTCTCAATAATAGTTAAGGACATAGGTGGAATAGTAAGGGGTGATGGTCGCTTAAAGCGATCGCAGCTAAAATGGGTCAAAATGGGATTAACTTTGTCATTAATCACCAGGTCAGCAATTAAGGAAGCAGTGACAGGAGCGAGTAAAATGCCATTGCGATAGTGACCGGTGGCTAAAATCAGGTTATCACAGCTACTGCGGCCTAAAATGGGTAATTCATCCGCTGTACCCGGACGGAATCCCCACCACATTTCCTCGATTTCCCAGTCAGCTAAAGGGGGATAGAGACGGGTGGCCCGCTCAAAAAGGGTTTGTAGTCCTTGGGGTGTATTACCCGTTTGCCAGGCCACTGTTTCGGAAGTGGCCCCGATAATTAAACGACCATTGCGACGGGGAACTAGATAGGTTTGCGGACCGAATAAAACCCTAGCTAAGGTCTGGTTAGGGGGCATTTTTACTGCGGCCATTTGACCTTTGACGGGATGGATAGGGAGGGGTAAAAGTTGACTCGTCCAGGATCCCGCCGCTAAAATGTAAATTTTTGCTTCTAATTCCCCAATTGAAGTATAAATACTCTTGACTTTTCCCTGCTTTTGCTGTATGGCGTGGACTTCTATGCCTTGGCGAATTTCTACCCCTAAATTTTCGGCCGCTTGTTGCAGCGCAGTCACTAGCTGCCGGTTGTCCACTTGTCCATCGTCGGGATACCACCAACCACCGACCACATCTTTACCTAGTCCGGGTTGGTAGAGATGAACTGCATTGCTGTCTAACCAAATTTTATTAACTTCCTCGGTAGTAACGGGCTGATCTAGCTCGTAAACGGGAGCAAGAATACCACAGGGATAGTAACCGCTGTTTATCCCCGTTAAATCCTCGATTTTGCGGCTCCACTCCGGATATAGCCAGCGCGATTGCCGACAAAGATCGAGAAACGGACCCGGGGGAATCCCCTCCGCGTGGGGGGCCAACATTCCCGCAGCCGCACGACTAGCGGCCTGAGCTATATCTCGAACTAGGAGGGTAACTTTTGCCCCGCGCAATTGCAGATCGACGGCGATCGCTAATCCGATGATACCACCGCCTAGGATCAAAATTTCGCTAGTTGAGTTCATAAAGTCTCTGGCACCAACAATAATTACTGAAATGACAAGGAATCAGAAGTTAGAAAAAGAAAAACGTATTAAAATAACATATATAGTTTTTTTATACCAATTAATCATAATTTTTAGCTTGATTGACTACTAAACTCCCAAATGGTTGGCCGAGAGGGGGGAGAAGTGAGGCTAC
Organism: Microcystis sp. M083S1; assembly: GCF_020246405.1. Taxonomy (NCBI): domain Bacteria; kingdom Bacillati; phylum Cyanobacteriota; class Cyanophyceae; order Chroococcales; family Microcystaceae; genus Microcystis; species Microcystis sp. M083S1. Next base: position 64,118 of record NZ_JADBTB010000032.1, on the reverse strand, counting down.
TGGCATAATTTAAGCTTAAGATGATTTGTAGTCAATCTTTTCTAAGCTTCCCTTTTTCTTTAGAGCATAATGACTTCCCCTGCTGTCGATCGAGTTTATCAAGGTCAATTCGGAGAGTTTACGATTACGGATAGCGATCGCCTAGGCGTGCGTCTCTACCGTCTGGGGTTAAATTTAGCGGCTTTTAGTTTCGCTGTCGCTACAATTATAGTTCTCAGCCGACCGCAATTACTGCCCCTGACCAACCTTTTATACATGGGTTTTTGTCTGGGGTTAGGCATCAGTTTATTGACTATCCATATTTATTTAATTCCCCTCCATCGTCTCCTGCAAGTTTTTTGGCTAATTGGGGCGATTACTTCCCTAATTTTCAGCCTTTATTATCAACTTTCTCCCCTAGAATTTGTCTATAACCATCCGGTGAGTTTATTCGGTGTGGGCTTTATTTTTGCTAGTCTCACGGGGATTTATTTCAAAGAAGCTTTTTGTTTTAATCGTCTAGAAACCAAGTTTTTAACCCCTCTAGTTCCCAGCCTTTTACTCGGTCATCTTTTGGGGATATTGCCCTTAAATTGGGAAAAGGGGCTATTAATTCTCTGGGCGACTTTATTTGTTATCTTTGCTCTGGGAAAGTTAAGCCAACCTCTCCCCAACGATATCGGTGATAAATCAGTCTTTGAACATCTTAATCATTGACTCACTCTCCAGAGATTAAAATCCATTCTAAGATACAGTCTTGCGGGCGAGTGAGTGGAACGAACCACTCCAGACACAAAGGACACAAAGATCGATCACTACTATATAAGTTAAACTGATCGGGTTTCAGCTTTTTGTTCTTTGTCTCTTTCTGGTTTATTCTTGGTCAGTAATCAGTAAACAGTAAGCAGTAATCAGTGAAAAGATAGTAAGAAACTTATATTTAATACTGTCACTTAAAACTCAAATCTGATAACTGATAACTGTTACTTATCTGGAGTCCTCGATGGTAGCCGGATTAGCAGTATTGGCAGTCTTGCTGGTGAACATTTGTATCAGACTAAAACCGACAAAAGCGAGTAAAGCTATGCCACCAATAGCAGTAACAATTTTACCCACGAGATTTTCTGTGCGGGGTTGTTCGGGGGCATCCTCGTTAGGATCTTCCGAATGGGCAAAACGATTGTAGAGGAAATCGAGAGCTTCATTGCGGAGTTCGTAGTAACGGGGATCCTCGGTAATTTGGGAACGAACCCGGGGACGAGCAAAAGGCATCTTTAACACCTCACCGATTTTAGCGCTTGGGCCGTTGGTCATCATCACCAAGCGATCGCACAAGAACAAAGCCTCATCGATATCGTGGGTAATCATCAACACGGTTAACTGGTTTTCTTGCCAGATTTTCAGCAATTCTTCCTGTAATTCCTCTTTAGTGATCGCATCTAAGGCCCCAAAGGGTTCATCGAGGATGAGGACTTGGGGACGAATGGCCAGGGCGCGGGCGATCGCAACCCGTTGTTTCATACCTCCCGATAATTGGGGGGGTTTTTTCTGGGCTGCTTCTGTCAATCCCACTAAGGATAGATTTTCTTCCACGATCTTCACCTTCTCAGCCTGAGATTTTTCGGGATAAACGGAATTAACCCCGATATAAACGTTCTCAAAGGCAGTTTTCCAGGGCAAAAGCGAATAATTTTGGAATACCATCATCCGGTCTGGTCCTGGTTCCTTAACCTCTTTATCCTGTAGCAGCACTTGCCCACGACTAGGAGAAGAAAACCCCGCCACCATATTTAAAAGGGTCGATTTACCGCAGCCGGAGTGACCGATAATGCAGACAAATTCCCCCTCATTGACTTGCAGCTCCACACCGTCTAAAACGGTGTAAACCCCTTCGGGGGAGGGGTATTCTTTGGCAACATTACTAACTAATAAAAAAGGCTGGGTGGTGGTGCTGGAATTCACGGTCTTATCGGTAAAAGTTTGCATATTCGTCCTAGATTTATTTTAAGGTGAGCAAAGCCCACCACAACCATTAATTCGGGTCTGCTGAAAAAGTTTTTCGTGGGGTGTGGGGTGTGGGGTGTGGGGTGTGGGGTGTGGGGTGTGGGGTTTTAGAGATTTTCATCTGGTCAATTACCTAATTTTCAGGGAAAAAGTCCAGGGATTTTCCCCCCGATCACTCCCATATCTCGTACTTTTTGATTGCCAAAAAGTCTAAAAGTTTTACCCAACAAGGTTTTTAGATTTATTCAGCCAACCTTAATTAGCGACGGGATCATCGAGGAGAACTTCTGAGACGCGATAATCGCGACGGATCGAGAAACGTTCCAGATAGCCGATCGGATCGTCGGGATTGAAAATAAGATGATCAAAGAGGGCGAAACTGTGGCGATCGGGTTCCAAATCGGGAAGACCCAGGGACCGGCAAGCTTCGCCAAACAGATCGGGACGACGGACGCGTTCAATCACTTCCACCCAGTTGCGGGGGAACGGTGCGTAACCCCAACGAGCAAGCTGAGTTAGGGTCCATAGGGCCTCACTCCGGCCCGGACAGTTAGCTTGATCGACGTAAAACTGATTAAATCGGAATAGGGGTTCAGGGGCAGTTCCTAAACCGCGATCGTAACCATCGAGAAAACCGGGGCGGATAATTGCGCTATCCACGCCCACATACTGGGGCTGACTGAGAATATTAACGATATCTTCTCGATTACGCTGATCATCGCAGTATTCGCAGGCTTTAATTAAAGCTTTCACCATGGCGATATGGGTTTCGGGATGTTTCGCTGCCCAAGTTTCCTTGACTCCGAGAACTTTTTCTTGGTGTCCGGGCCAAATATCAAGATCGGTGGCGATAACGTAGCCTAATTTTTCGTGAACGGCGTAGGAGTTCCAGGGTTCCCCCACACAATAACCGTCGATCTTACCCGCTTTTAGTAAGGAAACCATTTGAGGCGGCGGAATTACGGCTAAATTGACATCACTATCGGGATCGATGCCGCCACTAGCTAACCAGTAGCGTAACAGTAGATTGTGCATGGAGGCGGGGTGAACCATGCCGAAAGTGGCGATTTGGTCGGGACTTTGCAGGAGGGCCCCCTTTAAGTCCTCCAGTTTTTCTACCCCCAATTCCCTGTATTTATTGCTGAGGGTGATGGCGTTACCGTTGCGACTGAGTACCAAAGCACTAATCACGGGGACAGAGGGCTTATTGCCGGCTCCAATGGTCATGCTGAGGGGCATTCCCGCCACCATCTGGGCTGCATCGAGACGACCGGTAGCCACTCCTTGGGCGAGCGCTTTCCAGTTGGGTTCCCGTTGCAGGATAACATCCTCTAATCCTTCCTCGGCGAAGAAACCTTTCTCTTTGGCGATAATAATCGGGGCGCAATCGGTGAGGGGGATAAAACCGATGATAGGATTGGTTTTCAGTCGGGTAGCTTGGCCGATCACCGTCACCGGAGCGGTGGGTTGACCGACTTTCTTCGATCGCTTCTGTTGGTTGAGGAAATAAACGATCTCGTTACGGAGGGAGTAGTAACTGGGGTGGTTAACTACTTCTAAACGATGCCGGGGCCGGGGAATGGGAACATCGAGAATCTGACCGATATGGGCCTCTGGACCGGTGGTTAACATCACCACTCGATCGGATAGTAATAGGGCTTCATCCACATCGTGCGTGACCATGATACAGGTAACGTGGCTTTCTTCGACGATTTCCATCAAACGTTCCTGTAAATTGCCTCTGGTTAACGCATCCAGCGCCCCAAAGGGTTCATCGAGTAGCAGAACTTTTGGCCGTAGGGCTAGGGCGCGGGCGATCGCTACCCGTTGTTTCATGCCTCCCGATAATTCTCCCGGTCGTTTGTTGGCGGCATGGCGCAGGTGTACCATATCGATACTATGTTCGATGACACTTTTGCGTTCAGCAGCCGGTAGATGACGCAGCACGCGGTTAACTCCTAGGGCGATATTTTCCCGGACGGTTAACCAGGGCAGCAGCGAATAATTCTGGAACACCACCATGCGATCGGGACCGGGACCTTTAATTTCTTTTCCCTCTAAAATCACCCCTCCCACCGTCGGGCGATCGAGTCCAGCGACCATATTTAAGAGGGTGGATTTCCCGCAACCGGAGTGACCGATTAAAGAGATAAATTCCCCTTGAGTAACGCTGAGATCGATATTTTTTAGGGCGATATATTGACGGCCATCGGGGAGAGGGAAAACCTTATCAATGTGATCGACTTCAATAAATGCAGACATTTTCAGTTATCAGTTATCAGTTATCAGTTATCAGTTATCAGTTATCAGATGTGAGTTTTTAGTTTACTGTTTACTGTTTACTTAAAAAGCTCCCCACACCCTGCCCCCACCGAAAAACTTTTTGCCGCAAACCCTATTTATTTTCTTCGGGTACAACTAATTTAGCGATGTAGGCCATGAGGCGATCGAGTAGGAAACCAACAATACCCACATAAATCAGGGCGAGGATAATTTCACTGATCATGGAACTATTCCAAGCATCCCAGATAAAGAAGCCAATTCCCACGCCACCGATCAGCATTTCCGCCGCTACAATTGCCAACCAAGATAAACCGATACCGATTCTTAATCCCGTGAAAACGTAGGGAACGGTGGCGGGAAAAAGAATATTGAAAAAATATTCAACTTTGGATAATTTTAGCACTCTAGAGACGTTTTTATAGTCTTGGGGAACCTGTTGTACTCCCACGGCTGTGTTAATAATAATTGGCCAAATTGCTGTAATAAAAATTACAAATATGGCACTAGGTTCGTTATTACGAAAAGCCGCTAGGGAGATGGGTAGCCAAGCTAGGGGGGGAACGGTACGCAGGATTTGGAAAATCGGATCGATCGCATCATAAACTAGGGCGCTACTACCGATTAAAATTCCTACGGCAATGCCGACAATAGCGGCAAGGGTAAAACCGACGGCCACCCGTTGTAAACTAGCGAAAATTTGCCAGAATAACCCCACATCCGTGCCACCATTATTGAAAAAGGGATTAATAATTAATTCCCAGGTATCGCTAACCACTTTAGTGGGACTAGGGAGGGGAGCATCAGGACTAAAACAGAGAATTTGCCAGATGAGAAGGAAAATTAATAAAGCAATAGCCGAAGTTGCTAGTTTGGGTAATTTTTTTTTCAGGTCTTTTACCCATTTTGAACCTTGAGAACGACGAGAAATAGAAACAGCCATAATCAGTTATCAGTTATCAGTTATCAGTTATCAGTGGTTCAGTTATCAGTGATCAGCATCAGTGATCAGTTATCAGTTATTAATTACCAGTTATGAGCAAATCATCTTTAACTGTTGACTGGTTACTGATCACTGAACACTGATTTAAACCTTTTTAATCTTGAGAGATTTCAGGTAAGCTTGGGGATTTTCGGGATCAAATTTCACGCCATCAAAGAAAGTTTCCACACCGCGAGAGGTAGAGGTGGGAATTTGATCAGCCGGAACATTGAGGGCTGTGGCGGCTTCTCTCCAGATATCTTCCCGGTTAACCTTATCAACTAAAGCTTTGATGTCCGTATCGGCGGGAATATAGCCCCAACGGATGTCTTCAGTCACAAACCAAGTATCATGACTCTTGTAGGGGTAGGAAGCGTTATCAGCCCAGAATTTCATGGCTACGGGGCTATTTTCGATTTTGCGACCATCACCGAAATCGATATTACCTTGCATTCTTCCCAAGATATCGGCGGGGTCAATTTTCAGCCATTCCCGTCCTGAAATAATCTCGCACATTTCCTTAACATTAGCGGGATCGTTGCACCATTGCTGCGCTTCTAGAACAGCCATAGTTAAAGCTTTTGCCGCTTTGGGATTTTTATCCACCCAATCGGCGCGTAAAGCGAAGGCTTTTTCGGGGTGATCCTTCCAGAATTCTCCGGTGATCAGGGCAGTGTACCCGAGGCCTTTGGAGACGATTTGGGCGTTCCACGGTTCGCCGACACAGAACGCGTCCATGGTGCCGACTTTCATATTGGCCACCATCTGCGGCGGGGGAACGACGATGAGGGAGATGTCATTATTGGGATCGATGCCGCCCGCAGATAGCCAGTAACGCATGAACAGGTCGTGGTTGCCCCCCGGAAAGGTGACGGCAGCTTTCATTTCTTTGCCGGCAGATTTCGCTTTGGTGAGGGTTTCTTTGAGTTTAGAACTGTCGAGGTCGAGTTTTAAATCCGCGTGGGATTTGGAGATCGATATCGCCTGACCGTTGGTATTCAAACGCGCCAGAATATACATCGGTACGGGCTGTTTGGTGATTTTGCCCAAGGTCATTAGGTAGGGCATGGGGCTGAGGATGTGGGACCCGTCGATACCGTTACCCGCCGAACCTAATTCGAGGTTATCCCGGGTTGCAGCCCAAGAGGCTTGTTTCATCACTTGCACATCGGGCATCCCGTGTTTAGCGAATAAACCTTTTTCCTTGGCGATAATTAAGGGGGCAGCGTCGGTGAGGGCAATAAAACCTAATTTAGCGGTGGTGACTTCGGGAGTTTCTCCACCGGCAGCGGGGGAAGCGGCAGGACTGCCGGCCGGGGAGGGACTGGTTGCGGTATTATTGGGAGTGGCGCAACCGTGGAGAATTGCTGTTCCTACGGCAGTTGCCCCGGCAGTGAAGATAAATCTACGTCTAGAAAGTTTACTCATGGACTAAAAAATCGTGATTAGAAACTAAACAAAGGTGATGAAACGGTGAAAAATTCTCATTACTTCCCCTAACTGACTGCGGTGATAACCGAGAAAATTTCTTGAAAGTAACTGTTGATTCAGTAAGGAGGCTTTGACTATTTTTATCTCTTGATCGCTTTTGCTTCTCCATCTGGGGAGATTTAGCAGTAGTTTTTGTCTAAGAGATTTTTTCTAGAAGCATAACAGTTTTGAGGAGTGGATAGATAGATAGGGGCGGTTTTTGGTCATCTGGGCTAGAAAGATCAGTTTATTTCAGGGTTATCACCGAAGCAATTAACTTAAATTTACAGTCTTCAACAGGAAAATTCGTATAGATTGTTACAAAATATTGCCAGTCATGTAATAAAAGCATAAAAATTTGTCTGAAACGCATGGCAGAGCGATGGGGATTTTTAGCTATCTTGACTCAGTTATCGGATTTGAGTTTGCAGTTCACTGATTATCGGTTGGGTGCAGCTCACATTTGTGAATCTCTCCCAGTTATGATGACCAGCAGCAGTTATTAAAAGAGGGCGAAGGCAATTCGCTCCTACAATAATATTATTGCGCCAATGGTAGGGGCGCATCGTGGTCAGTGAGTTTATCGAACTGCGTGCGCCCAAAATGTAATAAGCTGCCCGGGTATTTAAGTAGCTGGTTATAATTAAATTAAAAATGGATTTTAGGTTCGATCCCCCCTGCCCCCCTTGATAAGGGGGGTGCCGATCCCCCCCTTAGTCCCCCCTTTAATCCCCCCTTAATAAGGGGGGCATCTGACAACTTTTAACGCCTACCTACTTAAATTGCTTGTTGAGATGAGGCACTCTTGCACTCTGGCAACAGTAAAGGGATTGAGGGAGATTCAGCTAATCTAAGAATAAGCGGTTTAAATACGTCTTAGCTGATTGAATTTTGGCAGCATCAAACAGAGGTAACTTAAATGTCGGACAAACAAAAACGACAGGTTCAGAAAAACGACGGCTATTAAGCTAAAATTGATAAACCCCCCGGTAAACCGCCCCAGGGTGGTTCTAGTGTTAAACCGCCACTAAATCAGGACAAGGAGAAAAATAACCCACTGATTATCTATGCCCCCTTTTACCTGTTCCCTGTTCTAACTGATAACTGATAACTGATAACTGATAACTGATAACTGATAACTGATAACTGATAACTGATAACTGATAACTGATAACTGATAACTGATAACTGATAACTGATAACTGATAACTGAATATGGCTTATTCTCGCATTAAAAAACTAGCAAATTATCTACGTCCCCATTGGCAAATAGTAACTTGGGGGGTAGTTGCTTTGCTTGTTGTTAATCTTTTGGGTGTTTATATACCGCTTTTAATCCGGGATAGCATCGATGATTTAAGTAAATCCTTTGACTTCCAAAAAATCATTTACTATGTGATTTTTATTATCGCTTTAGCCTCGATTATGTGGTTTATCCGCATGATTTCCAGAGTGCTATTATTCGGGATCGGTCGTCAGGTAGAGTTCGATCTTAAACAAAAAATCTTTCAGCATTTATTAACCCTTGAACCTGCCTATTTTTCGCGGCAAACTTCAGGAGATTTAATCAACCGTGCCACTAGCGATGTGGATAATATCCGTCGTCTGGTGGGTTTTGCTTTGCTCAGTTTGGCTAATACTTTTTTTGCCTATGGTTTAACTTTGCCCGTAATGTTAGCGATTCATATTCCCCTTTCAATCGCCGCTATTTCTGTCTATCCTTTGATGTTAATTGCTGTGCAGTTATTTAGTGGTCGTCTGCAGCGGCAACAGAAAAAAGTACAAGAAAAACTCTCACATCTGAGCGATTTAATTCAAGAGGATATGAGTGGTATTACTCTGATTAAAATCTATGCCCAAGAAGGTAACGAGCGCCTAGCATTTAAGCAAAGAAATCGTGAATTACTACAGGCTAATTTAGATTTAGTCCAGACTCGTAATTTTCTTTTTCCCCTGATTGAAGCTTTAGCCTATGTAAGTTTATTGGCCTTGCTTGCCCTGGGTACTAGACAAATTATAGCGGGTAATATCACCATTGGGGACTTTATTGCTCTGTTAATTTTGGCGGAAAGATTAGTTTTTCCTACTGCTTTATTAGGTTTTACTATTACTGCCTACCAACAGGGAGAAGTGAGTATTGATCGCCTAGAAACTATCCTGTTAGCCGAGGCTAAAATTAAAGACAATGCCGATTGTATTCACTTAAAAAATATTCAAGGAAAAATTACCGCCAAAGCCTTGACTTTTTCCTATCCTGATGCTAGGGAACCGGCCTTAAAATCTCTTTCTTTTACCATTAATCCGGGGGAAACAGTAGCGGTTGTCGGTGCGATCAGGTCGGGAAAATCTACCCTTGCTAACGCTATTCCCCGTCTATTGAATATTGCCGAGGGACAGTTATTTATTGATAATCAAGATGTGACTCAAATTGCTCTTGAAGATCTGCGAAAAGCGATCGCTTATGTTCCCCAAGAAAGTTTTTTATTTAGTACCACCATCGAAGATAATATCCGTTACGGCGATCCGCTGCTGAATTTTCCAGCAGTGAAATCGGCGGCCAAACAAGCGAGAATTGAGGAGGAAATCGAGAATTTCCCGCAAAAATACGGAACTTTAGTGGGAGAACGTGGGATTACTCTTTCTGGGGGTCAACGTCAACGGGTCTCTTTAGCGCGCGCTTTAGCCATCCAAGCACCGATTTTAATCCTTGATGATGCCCTATCTAGCGTCGATAATCAAACGGCCACGGCTATTTTGGAAAATCTCGCCCAAGAAAGCCAAAAAACCGTGATTTTTATCTCCCATCAATTATTGGCCGCTGCCACTGCTGATCGCATTTTTGTCATGGATCGCGGAGAAATTGTCCAGATGGGAACCCACGAGGAGTTAATCGCAATCCCCGGAGTCTATCAAAATCTCTGGCAACGGCAGCAGTTAGAGTCTAAGGTTTTAGATTAGCCGATAAAATAGGGAATCTGCTAGTTATTGCCGGTTAAGCTGTGGACTATCTCAATTATTCCTTAAGACTGTTTAAATGCAGTACAGCAGTTATCTTTTAGCGACAATGAACAAGGATCAACTTTTAACCGAACCTTTTTTACAATTACCCACCGAAACATCAATACAAGTGATTTGGTTTACGGAATTTTTTGGCACTGGTCATCAGGTGCGCTACGGGGAAAAACTAGAGAAAATGGTCCTCGCTCGTACTAGCAAATTAACTAGAGTTAGAGAAGATGCCAAATCGAGAACCCTTGAAGCTTATCAATCTTTAAGCGAGCGAGAAATCTGGCGACATCAGGCCGAAATTACTGATTTAAATCCGCGGGAAAGGATTCCCTATCAAGTCACCAGTTTTCAGGAAAATAGGGCGATTAGAAGTGATATTTATACTCTTACCCCAAGACCCAAAAAAGGAACTAATCTCAAAATTCTGCTCACTTCCGATCATCAATTAATGCCTATGACTGCCGCTAATTTACAAAAAGTTATTGAAACTATTGGACAGGTGGATGCAGTTTTTTTAGCAGGAGATTTAGTTAATATACCCGATCGAGCTTCCGAATGGTTTGATGATAGTCGTGGTGGGGCATTCTTTCCCTGTTTACAAGGTCGTGCTAATTATACTCTTACCAAGAATGGTATTCAGACTATTTATAAAGGGGGGAAAATTATTCAAAATGCCCCCTTATTTCCTGCTATTGGTAATCATGAAGTTATGGGCAGATTTTCTAATTCCACAGGTTTAAATGAACAGTTTGAAGATGCTATTCCTCAATTTATTGCTAAACAACTAGCAGAGGATACAGCAGCAATTAATGAAAAATGGTTGAAAAATAATGCTTTTAACACAGAAACCTACGAAGAAATTTTTTCTTTGCCTCAAAATAAATATTATTCTCTCACCTTTGGCGATATTCGTTTAGTGGTTTTATATGTTACTAATATCTGGAGAAATCCCAATTTAGAACCCAGTACAAGGGGAAGATATTACGAAAATCAAAGAGATTTAGATAGACCCGAACGCTGGGGTTATGGTCAGCATATTTTTGAGCCAATTGCTCAGGGTAGTCCTCAATATCAATGGTTAGAAAAAGAGTTAAATAGTCCAGCATTTCAAGAGGCTAAATATAAAGTAGTCATGTTTCATCATCCTCCCCATACCCTAGGAGGAAATATCGTGCCACCCTACACCGATCCTGTGCCGACAATTGAACGGGATGCCACGGGAAAAGTTAGATCAGTACGTTATGATTATCCCCAAGAAAATGATTATATTATTCGTGATCTAATTCCCTTATTAGAATCAGCCAAGGTTAATTTGGTTTTTTATGGTCATTCTCATTTATGGAATCGTTTTCTTAGTTCTAAGGGTATGAATTTTCTCGAATCTTCTAACGTTGGTAATAGTTATGGCGCTCATTTAGGGGATAAAAAACGTCCTGTACCTCTCGATAGAAATTATGCGGACATCGGTAATCCCAATGGATTACCAGCAATTATCCCGAACATTGCTCCTCTAGTGGATTGGGTTAATCAACCTTTACCCTATATTGCCAGTAATGATCTGACGGTTTTTAGCATTTTAGATACAGAAAAAGGAACCGTGAGCAGTTATCGTTTTGATACTCGTTATCCTGACTCCGAAGTAATTAAATTTGATGAATTTGACCTTTTTAGCGTAGGTGAAATATAATAAAATCAAAGAGTGCCGGTTAAATAGATTCTCTTGGGGTTAATTCTATGACTACTGTTACCAGCAATGATATTCAAGAATTGAAAGACTTACTCTCGGCAATGCGACAGGAAAACCGCGAGCAAATGATTTCTCTGCGAGAAGAAACCCGCGAGCAAATGACTTCCCTGCGAGAAGAAACCCGCGAGCAAATGACTTCCCTGCGAGAAGAAACCCGCGAGCAAATGACTTCCCTGCGAGAAGAAACCCGCAAGCAAATGGATACGCTAAAGGAAGATAATCGCCAACAACTAGAAACCCTGAGAGAAGAAAATAACAAGCAATTTATTAACCTACACAAAGAAATCACGGAAGTCAAAATTATCACGGCTAAAATTGAAGGAACAATTCAATCCCAAGCAGTATTAACCCAAAAAATTCCCGATTTAATCGAGAAAGTTGGGGAATTAAAAAACTGGAAACAAATAGCTATTGTCGCTATCACTGCTTTTACCAGCGCCACAATTACTTGGTTTATTCGAGGAGGAAATTTAAAACCTTAAAGTCCAGTATTTTTCTCAATTCCTAATTGGTGCATTTGCAGAATAATCGGTTTCAGGGTTTCTGCGAAAGCGGTTAAAGAATATGCAACTTTGGCAATATTTTATAGACTGGGAATATAGAGATAAAAAAGAGGAAAACTGATGATTACTATACGCAAAGCTGAGGAAAGAGGCCACGCTAACTATGGTTGGTTAGATACCCATCATACTTTTTCTTTTGCCCAATATTATGATCCCCAACAGATTAATTTTAGGAGTCTCAGAGTTATTAACGAAGATAAAGTGATTGGGGGAAAAGGATTTCACACCCACGGACACCAGGATATGGAGATTTTAACCTATGTTTTGGAGGGAGAACTAGAACACCAAGACAGTCTCGGCACAGGTTCCCTGATTCGACAGGGTGAAATTCAACGTATGAGCGCGGGAACAGGGATAAAACACAGTGAATTTAATCATTCTGCCACTAATCCCCTCCATCTTCTGCAAATTTGGATTATTCCCGACCAAAAAAACCTAGAACCCAGTTATGAACAAAAAGCGATCGAATTTTCTCCCCATACCCTACAATTAATCGCCTCTCCCACCGGTGCTGGCAACGCGGTTAAAGTCCATCAAGACGTTAATCTCTACGCGGGAATTTTGCTCCTAGGCCAGTCCCTCACCCACTCCTTGGCTACCGGTCGTTATGGCTGGTTACAGGTGGCTAGAGGGCAAATAACCCTGAATGGCGTGTATTTACAAGTGGGGGATGGAGCGGCAATTAGAGACGAAACCTCTTTGGCTATTCAATCTCTAGAAGACTCGGAAATTTTGCTTTTTGACCTAGGGTAGTGGGGTTAAGTATTAGGGATTCTACTGCTGAACTGCAAATAATCACCACTAGAGGAGCCGATCCTTTAACAAATACAAAGAGACGATACCCCCTCAAAACCAGTTGATAGGATTATGGTAGTGACCGAAATCAACTTTTAAGAATCTATAATGGGCTTTATTGTCCATTATTATCTAATATAACGGCTTTAAAGCCTGTTATATGCACTTTTCCTCGGTATTATCATGGCCTATCCTCTCTACGTCGCTTTTATTTGGCATCAACACCAACCCCTCTACAAATCATCTCAAACTCGCACCGATGCTTCGGGACAATATCGCTTACCCTGGGTGCGACTGCATGGGGTGAAAGATTATCTCGATTTAATCCTGATTCTAGAACGTTTTCCCAAATTACATCAAACTGTCAACCTTGTCCCCTCTTTAATCCTGCAATTAGAGGATTACGTCAACGGACTAGCTATAGACCCCTATCTTGCTCTCACCGTCACCCCGGAAGCGCAATTAACCCTGGCACAAAAACACTTTATCCTCGAACACTTTTTCGATGCTAACCATCGTACCCTGATCGATCCGCACCCCCGTTACGCCCAATTATACGCACAGCGTCAAGAAAACGGTCATAGTTGGTGTATTAGCCATTGGCATCTCCAAGATTATAGCGATCTCTTGGCTTGGCATAACCTCGCTTGGATCGATCCTATCTTTCACAGTGACCCGGAAATCGCTGCCTGGTTAGAACAGGGAAAAAATTTCAATTTAAGCGATCGCCAGCGAATTATCTCCAAACAGCGTCAAATTCTGCGTCGTATCTTGCCGCAACACCGGTTAATGCAGGAAACCGGACAACTGGAAATCATTACCAGTCCCTACACCCATCCAATTTTACCCCTGCTGGCCAACTCGGAAGCCGGCCGGGTAGCAGTGCCGAATATGACCCTTCCTCGGCAATATTTCCGCTATCCTGAAGATATTTCGCGCCATCTCCAGAAAGCTTGGCAAATCTATATTGATCGCTTTGATAAACATCCTCGAGGACTTTGGCCCTCGGAACAATCCGTTAGTCCCGCGATTCTCCCCGCAATCGCTAAACAGGGTTTTCAGTGGTTATGTTCCGATGAGGGGGTGTTAGGTTGGTCCCTGGGACATTACTTTCATCGCGACGAAAAAGGCAATATTAGCGAACCGGAATTGCTTTATCGTCCCTACCGTCTGGAAACTAGCAACGGCAATTTATCGATGGTTTTCCGCGATCATCGTCTCTCGGATCTGATCGGATTTAGCTATAGTGGCATGAAAGCGCAAGAGGCCGCTACAGACTTAGTTAAACACCTAGAAGCGATCGCCGAACAACTGAAAACCAACGCAGAAACCACGACCCTAGAAAAACCCTGGTTAGTTACCATTGCGCTAGATGGCGAAAACTGTTGGGAAAACTATCATCAAGACGGTTTACCCTTCCTAGAGAACCTTTATCAACTTTTAAGCGACCACCAAGCGATCGAATTAGTCACCGTCTCGGAATATCTCGATCGCTTTCCCGCTAATGCAAAAATCCCCAGCCATCAACTTCATAGCGGCTCTTGGATCGATGCCAATTTTACCACTTGGATCGGCGATCCCGCTAAAAATAAAGCTTGGGAATATCTAATTTTAGCCCGTCAAACCCTCGCTAATCACCCGGAAGCGACGGAAGATAATAACCCCGACGCGTGGGAAGCATTGTATGCAGCGGAAGGTTCCGATTGGTTTTGGTGGTTTGGTTATGGCCATTCTTCCAATCATGACGCAATTTTTGATCAACTTTTCCGCGAACACCTGATCACTCTTTATCAAGCTTTAAATGAGCCAATTCCCTCCTATTTGCTCGAACCGGTGGAAGAACACGGGGATAAACAAAGTAATCGTCCGATGGCTTTCATTCACCCCATTATCGACGGTTTTGGGGACGAACAGGATTGGGATAAAGCTGGACGGATCGAAATTGGCGGCTCCAGTGGTACAATGCACCGAACTTCCTTAGTGCAAAGACTCTTTTTCGGTTGGGATCACCTCAATTTTTATCTGCGTTTCGATTGGAAACCGGGGGCAGAATTAGGCAAAGATATCCCGCCTGAAGTGCATTTATATTGGTATTATGATGAAGTGCATCGTCTGCAAAGTCCAATTCCCCTAACAGATATTCCCCCTCGATCGCCCCTCGATTACGGTTATCATCATCATCTAGGAATAAATTTAATCACGGAATTTACTTGGTTAGAATTCGCTCAAGAATATTTTACTTGGCAACGAGTTCCTAGTAGTGCCAAAGCTTCTTTTAATCAATGTTTGGAAATTGCTGTCCCCTGGGAAGGATTACACATTGAACCCGATGCTCGTCTCCATTTAATCGCAGTTTTAGCCAATCAAGGTCAATACTATGATTTCCTCCCCGTTGAAGAATTAATCTTCCTGCAAAGACCTTAAATCAGTGATCAGTGATCAGTAATCAGTTTTTTAGTTATCAGCTATCAGCTAGAATCATTTATTAGTAAGTGATCAGTAATAGTAGAAAGATATGTTTTAGCTTTAACTAATCAGATAGATGGCTCTCTTAGGTTTGGTGGCTAAAATGTATTCTAAGATACAGTCTTGGGGCAGTGAGTGGAACGAACCACAGAGACACAAAGGACACAAAGATCGATCACTAATATATAAGTTAAACTTATCACACAAAGAATAAGAGAGCCTCAATTTTTCCATTAATGCCCAATTTGCTTAAGAAGCGCAGGAGAAATTAAACGCTATCCTTGGGGAAATGGATGCGGATCACTGACAAATTCACCACATCTGTGCAGCGGTAAATTAGCTATATAGTCCCATGATCTAGCTTTTTCAGGGCGCTGAGAGCATGGAGACGGACAATCGCCTCCCCATCGGCTGCTAAAGTCAGCAAAATACTTTTATTATCCCGATCTAATTCTCCTAAAGCGATCGCTAGAGACTGTTTAACTCCTGTATCACCGAGGATCGCAGGACGGGAGTGATAAAAATTACCGAGAATTTCCCCTGCTTGTCGGCGTAATTTCTGGCAGGTTTGCCGGCCGAGAATAGCGATAATTTCCCGACAAATCAAGACATTTTCGCTATATAAAGCTTTTTCTAGGTAATTTAAAGCTTCTCCGTCCTCGATCCAGCCCAAGGCTCGTACTACAGTTAATTTTAAACTATCGGGAGTTAAGGAAGATTGCAGCAGTGGATTTAAAGCTTTGGCTGAGGTTGCTGTGCCGATACGACCGAGAGCGATCGCAGTTTCTTGACAGATCTCAAGGTGGATATCGAATAACAGCGGTTGCAGATGGTTAACTAAATCTGCTTGGGGATAATTCGTCCCTAGGTAACTACTAGCTTTAATTGCTTCCCGTCGCACCTCGATGGCTGGATCCTGTAAAGCATCGAGGATAATCGCAGTAATCTGGGGATGGTGAAAACTGCTTAAAGCTTCGATCGCCATGGACCGAATGGCGCTAGATTCATCCTTAACTACGGTTAAAAGCGGTTCGATAATTTCTGGCCGGCGAATTTGTGATAAAGCTTGTACGGCTAAAAAACGCCTGTTCGAGTCGGACAGTAATTGTCCTAAACTAGAGATCGCAGAACTGCCGATATTAGCTAAAGCAGCCGCAGCCATTTGGCTGAGTTCCTCCTCCTCCGATCTTTGCAATAATTGACTGAGAGCGAGAATACAGGCTCGATCATCAAATTGACTGAGAATTCTCGCCAGAAACCAGCGCATTTCCCCATCTTGTTCCTCGGATTCTAACAGGGCAATTAAAGGAGCGATCGCCGGTTGACCGATTTGAGGAAATAGTTTAGCTATCTCCCATCGCTGTTGAAAATCGCATTTTTGTAAGGCTTCTAGGGCTAAATCGAGGATTTCATCGTTAATAATCGGTTCAATCGCATCTTTTTGGTTTAAAAGTCGCTGTATGCTGGCGTTTACTGTCTCCCAGTCCTTTTTATTCAACGCTATCTGAGCTTTTTCTAGCAGAGCTTGCATCGTGAGAAATGGCCTCGATTTTCGTGCTACCTATCCTAAGAATGTCAGACTTTCTCGCTTTTGTCCTCTCTCATAATGCAAGAAACCGATAATAAATCTCCAAATTGTGCATCAGACATCAGTATAGGGGGCATCAGCGATCGCACAGTAGGGACGACTATAACAAAGGGGTGTTTCCAGGTCGTGTTCTTCCAAAAATTCCCGATTACTTAAAATCTTAGCGGTTTCTCCCTCTCCCACCACCTGACCACGACTTAAAACCACCGTGCGATCGCATAGTTCTAAAGCCAGATCGAGATCATGGGTGGCGATCACTTGAGTTTGGGGTAAAGTGGCCAACAGTTGTATTAATTGCCGACGAGACCGGGGATCCAGTTGGGCGCTAGGTTCATCAAAAACTAATACCTGCGGCAACATGGCTAAAACCCCCGCAATAGCCACGCGTTTTTTTTCACCCCCCGATAGATTCTGACTGTTTCTCTTACCGTAATGCTGGGAATCCAATCCCACCGCGTGTAAAGCATGATGACAGCGATGGTTTAAATCCTCTCCCCGAATACCCTGATTCATCGGTCCAAAAGTCACATCTTCCCAGACAGTGGGCATAAATAGCTGATCGTCGGGGTTTTGGAAGACTAAACCGACAAAATTGCGGATATTTTCTAAATTCTCCGGTTTAACTTGGTACGGACCGACGGTGATTCTACCGGTTTGCGGCGGGAGAATACCGTTAAAATGCAGTAATAAGGTGGATTTTCCCGATCCATTGGCCCCTACCAAAGCCACCTTTTCCGTAGCTTCAATGGCTAAATTAATACCTTTTAACGCTTCTGTGCCGTCAGGATAGGTATAAACTAGGTTTTCAATAAAAATCGGGTTGTGGTGCATGAAAAACGAGACTTTTACCGAAAAATTGGGTTTAAGGTTCCCCGTCCTTTAGCGTAGCGGAGGACGGCTTTTTTTGCAACAGGTTGTCAATCTAGCTTCAAGTTTAGGCAACGGGAGTGTTAACTGAGTAGATGTACCATTTGACCCCAGAGGATCAGAATTACTGTGCAAATTATAGCGAGATAATCGTTCAGCTTGCTTTGGGGAACCCGTATAGAAGGCAAGGAACCGGTGTAACCCCTCGATAACATGGCTTGATAAATGCGATCGCCACGTTCGTAGGTACGGATAAATAAAGCGCCGATCATGTGTCCCACTAGCAACCGTTGCCATCGGGGACTACTCATTAAATTACGCGCAATTGCTGCCCTTCGCATGGAATTAAATTCAGCGATCAAAACAGCTAGATAACGGTACATAGAAGCCAAAATTGCCACCAATAAAGGGGGAGTTTTCAGGGTAACTAAGGCTTGCAACAGGTCGGGAATCGCTGTGGTTAAAACCAGAATATTGACCGTACAAAGACAGAGAAAAGCTTTTAGGGCTACACTGCCTAAAACCAGCAATCCCGCGCTAGTTATCCGCAAAAATCCCCAAGACCAAAGAATTTCCCCGCCATCGCGAAAAAGAGTTCCCAATAAAACCACACCGATAAAGACAAATTCGATCGCTACTCTTCGTAAAAGTACAAGAATAGTCACCCGACTGATCAGAATTAAAATAATTAATCCTAATCCGTAAATCCCCCAAGTTTCCCAGCTACCATTAGGAGTTAAGGCTGTGGCAAAAACTAACAAAAGAGTCACTAAAACCCGGGTATGGGGCGCGAGTTTCTGCCAAAAACC
This sequence comes from Microcystis sp. M083S1, assembly GCF_020246405.1. Taxonomy (NCBI): domain Bacteria; kingdom Bacillati; phylum Cyanobacteriota; class Cyanophyceae; order Chroococcales; family Microcystaceae; genus Microcystis; species Microcystis sp. M083S1. The sequence continues at coordinate 45,559 of NZ_JADBTB010000032.1, read as the reverse complement.
GCAATTTTGGCACTCATTTTCGCGAAAAAAAGTGGCAATGTGTAGCATTTATTCAGTGATCAATTATCAGTGATCAGTTATCAGTTAGAAAGGGGATTTAGGGGTTTAGGGGTTTAGGGATTTGGGGAAATTTCAGCTAAATGCCCCACTCCCGACTCCTGATTCCTTACTCCTGATTTTGGGATTTTGGAATCACTAATTTACCGATACCCCAAGCGATGCCGAAAGTGGCAAGAGTTCCCAGAAAACCTGCGAGGGGAGTGGCGACACCTTCGGGAACACCTTTGAGGGCATAACCATCAAAAATTCGGGCGAAGGGTAATTGATTACCGAGGGCGTTGGGGTCTTCTTTTTGGCTAAATTGCAAGTCTTCCGCCACTCGATCGAGTCCGTCGGGATCGGGACTGGCAAAGGGAGAAAGAAAAACGGCAACAATTAGGGAGCATACCAGACCAATCAGAAAAAATTGGCTATTTCTGCGAATATTCATCGAATTAATTGCTTTATTGACGAGAAGCTTAGGAAGGGGAAACAGAAGTATTAACGGAATGGGGCGGATCGTAGAGGAGATCGGGACGAGTTCGCCAGATATAACCGACAGCGAAAACGGTAATCACCGCTTCCCCGATACCGATGAGGATATGCCAAGATAACATGGCAAAAAGGGCGACTAAAGGCGGTACAGTCCCCGATAAAGCCAATTGCAGGGCGCAAAACAACGCGGCTACCACCACACTTGTCCAAGCAGCGACGGCAACTGCGATCGCCATACTGCGCCAACTATGAAAACCGAGGGCTTTTCTAATCCCCAGATAGAGATAATAACCGCCAAAAGTCCCGATCAGACCCATATTGACGATATTTGCCCCTAAAACCGTTAAACCGCCATCTTGAAAAAATAAAGCTTGAACAATAAAAACCACCGCCATCACCAGAGAACCCGCCCAGGGACCGAGTAAAACCCCCGCGAGAGTCCCCCCTAACAAATGTCCGGAGGTTCCCCCCGGAATGGGAAAATTAATCATCTGGGCGGCAAAAATGAAGGCGGCACAAACTCCCATCAAAGGTACAGCCCGTTCAGCGTAGTGACCGCGCACTTTTTTGAGAGAAAAGCTAATCAGGACGACGGCAATTATCCAAGTAAATAGACTCACCGATGGACTCAAAAAGCCGTCAGGAATATGGAGGGCGAGATAAGGGGTCAGCAGAGGGTGAAACAAACCAACTCCTAGAAAATTAACAGACATTAAAACTCAGTCTCCTTGGCAATTTGGGTTAAAGATTTCAAGAGAATTGTTTGGCTGGGACGGAAAAGTCCTCTCTTCTAGTAGATAACTAACCGCTTCATTCTACAATGCTCTCTCTGGGGATTTAACCCCTTTGGCTTCTTAAGAATTTCTGTTATTTTTCTGGTTGTCAGGGTTTAGCTATCGGCCAAAATCTCAATTATTCTCAAGCAGTCAAATTATTTAAATTATTATTAACTTTCGAGTTTTTTGTCGTTTTTATGCTAGGCATTAATCAGTGAGCAGTGAGCAGTTAGAAGAGGCTGGTGACTATTAACCACTGAGTTTTAAGTAACATTAAGCTAAACTGATCACTGATAACTGAAATGTCCCCCCCACATCTCCTCTACCTGCCACTTCCTAAGATAAATAAAGATGAATCAGCTTAAAACTGTTGCTTGATTCGGTGTACTAGCTGGTTTACTTGTCGCTATTGGCCATGGGATTGCTGGTGGGGGTGATGCTTTAATTGTAATTGGTTTAGAGGTCATCTAATGATAAGCTATCAGAGATAACTCCCTCTTTTTCGCTTTTTCTAGCTTGGTATAAAACCGTGATCAACTCTGAAGAAAAAAGACCGACTTGGGACGAATATTTTTTAATGATCGCTAAATTAGCCGCCACCAGATCCACCTGTTTAGCTTTTCCCGTCGGTGCGGTAATTGTCAAAGATCGGCAGGTTTTAGCTACGGGGTACAATGGTTCCCCATCGGGAACGGTTCATTGTACTGCCCAGGGTTTTTGTTATCCCGGTTTGGGAACCTGTCGAGAATCTGGAGAAATTCCCTCTCGGGCAATTCATGCTGAAGCTAATGCGATCGCTCAAGCGGCTAAACACGGTATTTCTACCCAAGGAGCTAGTATCTATGTTACCTTAGAACCCTGTATTTCCTGTTTAAAACTAATTATTTCTTCGGGAATTAAGGAAGTTTTCTACGAAGCGGACTTTAATAGTGGGACAAAAGCCATTTTAAGGGATTCTTTTCTAGAAACGGGGATTATTAAGTATAAAAAGATTTATTTATCAGAAGAAATGGCTAGTCATGCGGCCTTATTTTTATTAAATCCCATTTCGATCGATCCCAGGTAGTTATCCTCAACGGCGACATCAATGACGACCCCGCAACTTTTCGAGTGGGATGAAAATAAGCGTCAGGCTAATATAGAAAAACACGGCATAGATTTCGCCGACCTGGAAGCGATTTTTAGGGGTCCAATAATTGAGCGCGTGGATACCCGTCAGAATTACGGCGAAATTCGAGTGATTCTAGTGGGTACAATCGATAATATCGTTTTGGTGGTGGTTTATACATGGCGTGGCTCGGTTCGTCGAATAATTAGTGCTAGGAGGGCCAACAACCGTGAACGAAGAACATATTACCAGAGTCACCCGCGAACAGTGGGCGAATTTGAAAGGCAAAACGAACTGGGAGAAAGTTAAAGGGATGAGTGAGGCGGAAATTGCCAAAAACGCCCTAGAAGACCCCGATAATCCACCGCTGCCGGCTGATTTTTTCGATGAAGTTCTGGAATGCGCCCCGGGTTCCTTGAATCCCTAACCCTCCGATTAGTAACTGGATTTAGGGATTTTATCGGGGGCTGTATTAGCCTAGACTAACACAGCCCCAAGTTACCGTTTAAATGTCCAAATCCGTAAGATTTAAACGCGGTCCGTGGGTTTCGATAAATTCTCGCCGGGGGGCAACTCGATCGCCCATAAGAATGGTAAATAATTCCTCTGCTTTGGCTGCGTCTTCGATTTCCACCCGTTTTAAAGTGCGAGTTTCGGGATTCATAGTAGTATCCCAAAGTTGTTGGGGCATCATTTCTCCTAACCCTTTAAAACGTTGGATTGTGTAGTTAGCATTGGAGGGAAATTCCGCTATCTTTTGCTGTAATTCTCGATCGCTATAGCAGTAGGAATGATTTTTACCGCGTTCCAATTTATAGAGAGGAGGACAGGCGATATATACATAACCTTGGTCAATTAAATTCTTCTGATAACGATAGAAGAAAGTTAACAACAAAGTTCGGATGTGGGCGCCATCCACATCAGCATCAGTCATTAAAACAATGCGATGATAGCGCAATTGTGAGGGATCGAAATCTTCTCCTTTAATCCCTAAACCGAGGGCGGTAATTAAGGATTGAATTTCCGTATTTTTGTAGATTTTGGCATCATCGGTTTTTTCGATATTGAGGATTTTTCCCCGCAGAGGTAGAATCGCTTGAAAACGACGATCACGCCCCTGTTTGGCACTGTTATGGACGAAAACGCCGGAAGCAAGGGCAAAGTTATGGGTATGAGGAACCTCGATATCATAGACATCGAATCTTGTTTCTAATCGCTCGATCGCCACAACTCGATGATTGTAATTAGCCACCGCTTCTAAGGCTTTATTTTTATCACCATCAAAGTAGCGATCACAAAAAGAATCAAATCGCAATATTGATTTATCCCGCGTCTGAAGCCGATATTTTTGATAAGCTTCCAAATCAATATAACCTCGATCGATCTCAATTTGCTTTAAGGTCGCTAGGGTTTTTTGATAGTAAGTTTTCTTGATTGTGTTAATTCCCTGCCAACGATTATACCAATCAGCGATCGCATGAGTGAACAACCAAGAATCGGAAGCGGGATTCCAGACCATTTCATAACCGCTAATGGTGATTCCGGGGTCATGAAGAGCGGACAATTTCCGATACAAAGGCATTAAAGCATCTTCTGGAGTTAAAGCCGCAGCAGGTTTATAGCTACCATCTCTTAACAGGAAAAGATGGTCAGGAGTACAAATAATCGCTTCACCATGATCGAGAGTAATTTTAATTACTTCTGCGTCTTTTTTGGTGATGCGGGCATTAATAATTCGTTCAACCCCGATCGTGCCATTGTCACGAATGGTATAACAAAAATGTTCCTTTCCTTGGGCTTGTTCGGTCACTAGCTGTTTAAAACTGAGGTTGCGTCCATCGACAAGGGCGATTTCTGTATCACCATGAAAACAACCGCCGGCGCTGTCCCCTTCGACGATGTAAATTTCTGACTTTTCTGGGTCTCTTTCGCTACAATCAGCCAATTTACCAGGTAAAGGTGAGGATTCCAAGACCGATTTCCGTCGTACTAAGTCCCGGGCCCGACGGGCCGCTTCCGCCGCCTTGTACGCTTGTACTGCTTTTTCGATAATCGTGTCGGCCACTTGGGGATTTTGTTCTAAGTATTCGTTGAGAGTTTCCCCCACCAGGGAATCAACAATACCCCGGACTTCGGTGTTACCCAATTTGGTCTTGGTTTGGCCCTCGAATTCCGGTTCGGGGACTTTTACGGAAATAACGGCGGTTAAACCCTCGCGGACGTTTTCCCCCGCTAGATTAGGCTCGTTTTCTTTAATTTTATTGCGTTTACGAGCAACATTATTTAAAGTACGGGTCAGGACTGCCTTTAATCCCTCTAGATGAGTTCCCCCGTCAATGGTGCGGATATTATTAGCAAAACCGAGAATATTGTCGCTATAGGCATCTATACACCACTGAAACGCCACTTCGATATTAATTCCGTTCTTTTCCCCCGATACATAGATAATATCTTTGTGCAGGGTTTCTTTTTCCCGACACATATAGGCGACGTATTCTTTAATACCCCCCTCATAACAATAGGTTTCGATGTGGGGTTCTTCGGGACGGTAATCGCTAAAGGTGATTTTAACACCGGCATTTAAGTAGGCTAGTTCTCGTAAACGTCCGGAGAGGGTACTGTAATCAAATTCGATGCCTTGGCTAAAAATTTCGGTATCCGGCAGGAAATTAACCCTAGTTCCCGTTTTTTCCTCTTGACCGGGACTGCTGACCAATTCTGTGACGGGGATACCTCTTTCGTAGCGTTGGGTATGTACTTTATGATCGCGCCAGACGGTGACATCGACCCATGCAGAAAGGGCATTAACGACGGAAATCCCGACTCCGTGTAACCCTCCCGACACTTTATAACCACCACTGCCAAATTTACCGCCGGCATGAAGTATAGTGAGAACGGTTTCGAGGGCAGATTTACCCGTGGTGGGGTGAACATCGGTGGGAATACCCCGGCCATCGTCGGTGACGCTGACGGAACCATCGGCCTTGATATCCACTTCGATATGAGTACAGTAACCCGCTAGGGCCTCATCGATCGAGTTGTCCACCACTTCATAGACTAAATGATGTAGTCCCCGCGGCCCGGTCGTACCGATATACATCCCCGGCCGCTTCCTGACTGGTTCTAACCCTTCGAGAACTTGTATCTGTTCCGCGCCGTAGTTACTTGTCATAAAATTTCCCTGAAAAGGCTGTGATCCCTGATTGAACCTAAATGAATGGCAAAATCTTCAAAAATTGTAGCACATAAGGGTTAAAGACTGCTTAAATGCCTTTAGGGAGAATTTTTTATTAGGGTTGGGGTGTGGGGTGTGGGGTGTGGGGGGAGAATAAATAAAAGCCATCTCCTAAGTAGGTAGGCGTTAAAAATTATCAGACACCACCCTTATCAAGGGAGGACTAAGGGTAGGGTTGATTCATGAATCAACCCTACTATGAATTCACCCTAGGACTAAGGGGGGATCGAACCTAAAATCTATTTTTAATTTAATTATAACCAGCTACTGATCTCCTGAATACTGCCTCCTGAATACTGACTCCCGACTCCTGACTACTAACCCCACCAACAAACTTTTTCAGCAGACCCTAAATAATGTCATCCTCAAATTTATAACCGACACCGACTACAGTTTTGATAAAGATAGGATTAGCAGGATCGGGTTCTACTTTTTTGCGTAAGCGTCGGATATGGGTATCTACTACCCTTTCATCGCCAAAAAAATCATTTCCCCAGAGATTATCGATTAATTGGGTGCGACTCCAGACGCGATTGGGATAACTGACAAAGGTAGCTAATAAATTAAATTCTAAGGTGGTTAAATCGAGGGTTTCCTCTGGCATTCCTTCCAATTTACGAAGAGCAGAATGTTGATCTAAGTCGATAATAAAATGACGGCTGCGATGGAGTTGTTGGGGTTGACTATCGTGTCTTAAACTACGTCTTAATAAGGCTCTTACGCGAGCGGTTAATTCCCGGGGACTAAAGGGTTTTACCATATAATCGTCGGCTCCCGTAGATAGGCCGATAATGCGATCAATTTCTTCTCCTCTAGCGGTTAACATTAAAATATAGGGGTCTTTTGTCCCGGGTTTTTGGCGAATTCTAGCACACAATTCTAGTCCGTCTAATTCGGGTAACATTAAATCTAAAATAACTAATTCTGGTTGCTTTTGATAAAAAAGTTCTAGTCCTACCCTACCATTATAAGCCAGATGACAAGTAAAGGACTCCCGCTCTAAAGTTTGCTGAATCAAATGGGCGATTTCAATTTCATCTTCGATAATAACGATATCCATAAGTAAGTAGTTATAATTTAATTGAAGATAGATTTTGCCTTTGATCCCCCCTGCCCCCCTTAATAAGGGGGGTGCGGATGCCCCCTGCTCCCCTTAATAAGGGGGAATCTGACAATTTTTAAAACCTACCTACTTAGGCATATTTTAACATATTAGCCATTCATTTCTTTCTCAGGGTTGAACATTGAAATAATTGTAATTTTTGCTCATTTTTTGGGGGGGAGAGTTGGCAACTCTCCCGACTTTGGTGGACTGGGGACTTTTCAAGGTAAAGGGACAAACTGCTCACCGGAGGGAGTTGATTGCACTTGAATTAAGACCGGTTGACCAATGCGATCGCCAGTATTGGGATCAAAGCTAATTTTTCCTGTGGCCCCTGTTTGATGAAAATTGCCGGAGCGCAGCCTGGACTGTAGGCCCTGACGTTGAGTATTTTCCCTTAAACCGGCAATAATCACCCGTGTAGCGTCAAAACTGGTGGCTGTGCGCCAACTAACTGGACCGCGCCACTGTTCCTGCATAAGATTGGCAAAAGTCTGGTTAACCGAGGGGTGCCAGGGTGCGGCAAGGGTTAAACCTTGGGCGTTTTTGCCGCCATCTTCGAGGGTGCGAATATTGTAGAGGGTGGGACTACTAAACAGAGGCAAACGCTGACGATTGGAGCGAATAACCTCAAAAACGGGATCGAGACGATCAATATGAGCGACGACAAATAGGCCGTTAGCACCCCCAGAAATCGCCTGATTAAGGGCTTGATCGGCCTTAAAATTGGGTACACTCAGATCGCAGACAATCGGCACAATTTGACCGCCTTTTTTCGCCACATTAGCCATCAACTCATCTTTAAAGGAAATATTATCAGGAGCTTGAGAATCGTAGCAAAAAGCAATTTTTCGGACTTTAGCTGTATTTACTATGTAATTTGCTAAGGTTTCCGTAATTTTGCCGTTAGAAGCCACCAGACGAAAGATATAATTTCCCGCACCGGAGAGATTATTAGCCAGGGAGGTGGGAGAAATCATCACCAAACCGCCTTTTTCGTAGATGGGAGCGGCGGCTAAACTGGCATCGGAGGCATTATGACCGATAACAGCGATAATATCGGGATTTTTGACTAATTCACTGGCTACCTCTTTCGATATCTGCGGCTGATTATCGTCATTAACCACGATAACCATCAGTTTTCTGCCGTTGATCCCTCCCTGTTGATTGATCTGGGTTTGTGCGCTGGCGACTCCTCGCAATATTTCCTGAGCGACGTTGGGATTAGTTGTTGCTGGCACAACAACGGCGATTTTGAAGGGATTTGAGCCAGTTTGCAGGTTGCTTAGATAAATTACGCTTTCGGGATCGTTGGGATGTTGAGCGAGGGATTTTTGCAGGAGTTGCTCTGCTTCTTGGTGATCACCTTGAGCAATGGCAGCGATCGCTGATTCTTTGGTGGTGTTAGAATTAGTTTTGATCAGGAGATGATTGCCGTAACTCATGCGGGGATTATTATCGGCTTTTGGGGCAAATATTGCCAATATTTGGGGAAAAAGAAACCAACCGATCAACCCCAGTAAAATATAGAAAATTGGCGGTAAGCTCGCTTTTTTGCCAGTCTTTGTCATTGCTTTACTCCTTAACTTTGCTGATTGAATTCGGCTAAACGGCGGTTAATTTCGTCATCAAGGCTTAAGAAATCGATTTCTTGAGCTAATTTCTCGCTATAGTTCTCGCTTAATTCACTATAGGCGTTTTCTTTTCGATAACGGTCTTTAATCGCTTCATTGGCATCCTCAAAGCGATCGCGGGAGTTATTGAGGTTGAGACTACTATCAAATTCGTTTATTTTGCCTAAAGCCTCATTCATGGAACTAATCGCTTTTAAGTTGCTCATTTCTAATTTATAATGTTCGATTTTTTCCTGCTCTTGGCGAAGTTTTTCCTTAGCAGCAATGACTACTTTTTCGGCATTATCGACCCGATCTTTCATGGCGGATAGAATTTTTTCTAGGGAGAGAACCTTAACCATAGCTAGTCTTGCCGCTTCTTGAAGACCTTTTTTTTGAGCGGTGACAGCCTGTTGCAAGTAGTTTGTGTGTTCCTGTTTTTTTGCCTCGTATTGTGCTTGGGCCGATTGCTGGGCTGCTACTACTTGCGCCACCGATTCTGTTAATTCCGCTAGGGATTTTTGCATCGATTCTAGGGATTCTCTGGCCGATTCTACGGCAATTTTGCCGCCGGATTCGATGGGAATACCCCACAACCAATTCCAGATCGCAACGAGAGAATTTCCTGCCTTATCACCGATCAGCCAAAAAATCAAGGCTTTTGGGGTTAATTTTTTTAACAATTTCATGCCGTTTGTCTCCTAGAGGTGTTACCTGTTAATTAGGAGCGATGGCTAACTTTGATGCAGTGGATAAGGTTAAGTTTTGTAAAAAGTCTTGACAAGGATAGGAAGGTTTAGACTGGACCGGCAGATTTAATGGGAGCGAGGGGGACAAATTGACCATTTTTGACCTGTAGAATCAAGTAGCGGCGATCATCAGGATTATTGTTCATGTTGCGGACACCATTCTCATCGAATCTAACAGTGCCAGTCATTCCTTCAATAGAAAAATCGTTTCTTAAAACTTGATTTAACAATTTTCGATCGAATTTTTGTCCTTGTTGGTATAACTTTCGCAAAGCGGTGAGGATAACTTTAGTCGAATCGTAGGCCATGGGAGTGCGCCAAACATTGATCTTATTTTGCCAAAAACTGTGGATATAATTATCTTGTTTGAGATCATACCAAGGCACGGTGATAACTAAATTTTCTACCCCCTGTTCACCTTCTGCAAGGGTGAGATAACTTTGAAAACTGGGGGAACCTAAAATCACTAAGTTTAACTGTTGTGCGGGACGTTGCTTAAAGATACTGACGGCTCTTTTCAGATCGTCAATATAGGGAGCAACCATGAGAATATTTACTTGATATTGAGCGATTTTTTGATAAATTTCCTGTTCATCTAAATTAATTTCTGGTTCGATATTGCAGTCAAAATCTGCATCTTTAATGACTTTTTGAAACTGCTGACCGAGGAGAATGTTTTTATATTTTTGAGCGAAGTTATAATTATCTCCAGAGCGATTATCATAACAAATTAAATTAGTCGGGTTTTGGATAATTAGCTTGTCAGTTTGTTCGCGGATATATTCACTTAAGGTTGTGGCAAAAGTTTCCAGATCGGGAACCATTTTATATATATAGCCATTGCCAGAGATTTTCGGGGAAAAGCTGGTGGGAGATAGGGCAACAATTTTCCCTGGTACATAGATATCTTTGGCCGCTTCACTAGCAGCAGAAGCATTATGACCAACCACTGCTATGATTGACGGATCTTTAACAAATTTTTCGGCTCGATCTTTGGCATCTTCGGGGCTATTATTATCATTAGCGACCAGTACCTGTAGAAAGTGAAAATCGGGGTTGTTGGCCTGTTCATCGTTTAACTCCTGTTGCAATAAAGCAATACCTCGTAAAATTTCCTGAGCAATTTCTGGATTATTACCAAGAGGAACACTGGTGGCAATTTTTAAGGGATTTCTGTCTTGATAGGCCGCACGAGCGTTATTATAATAGATGCGAATCTCTGGATTATTGGGCAAGCGATCAAGGGATTGTTTAAAAAGCTGAATTGCTTGTTTATATTCTTTGTTTTTAAAAGCTTGTCTTCCCCGTTCAATCATGTTATCTTGTCGGTTTGTCTTTAATAATATTTCTTCACCTAAGCTAATTTCTGGGTATTTACTAGCATCATCGGAAAATACTCCTCCCCAATATAAAACTGATAAAGTTACCAGAAGACTTAAAATAAATAACAGAGCTTGTTTCCAGCGACTAGATAGACGTAATAACCTTTTATTTTTAGGTAAAATCAACGGTGGTTCTTCAGGATTTTCTATCAAACGAGGCAGCAAAGAAGAACTAGCAGCATCCACCTCAAATTCGTGTAATTTTAATTCTTGCCGAGCGATTGTTAAGGATTCTTGTAGGGATTTATGTTCAAGAAAATTGGGAAGAAAAACTTCTAGAAATCTCAAAGCAACCCGCACGGCGATGGGTTCTTTCATAACAATAATATGGGGTACTCCGATATTAGCCAAATGACGACCAATACCCAACCCATCGCAGGAGTTACATATAACAAGTTTTAAGCCTTTTTTAACAGCTATTTCTAGGGAATTTCTTAAGTTATGTGCAGGAGATAAAGCCGTATCATTATCAATGATAAAAACTCCATCGTGACCGTCGCTACTGGTTTGACTATGACCTAAATAAACTACAATATCCCATTGATTTTTGATCAACTCATTGTGAATATTTTTCGTTGAAATAGGAACTTCTGAACTGGTACTCAATATTTGCATAGAAACCTTATCTGGGTTTCCTAGTACCGTTTGCAAACTGGATAAATACAGGGAACTATGCTTGCTTTCGATGTCAATATTACCCAAAATTACTAAAACCTTAATCGGAGAAGTCAGGTTAATTATCGGGGGATTTCTCTGGATAGTAAGAGCAATTTCCACATCGGGACACCATTCGTGTAAAAAATTCCAACACTCCCAGGGAATTTGTTGTAAATCAAAGTGGGTAGTTTGGATAAAAAATCTTACTTCTGACTTAGTACCTATATGGAACAAGATATGATTTTGTATCGAACTCAGATAACTAGAGTTTAGCCATTCATTTAGGCTATCTTTTAAAGTTTGAGTAGCTTGTCTCAGGTTGTCTCTAGGATCACCTACCGCTGCATGGGTGATCATACTACGAGGAACGGTAATTCCTAAACTGGGTTGACTTTCTACCCAATGATAATAAGCTCGACGATAATTTTGCAAAGCGTCAGCAATGTCAAGGTTAGGGACTAATTTACCCTCGGCAAAAGGTGCTATCAAGCGATGATTGTCACGAATTTCTAGAGTGACGGAGAATCCCGTTGCAAAATTTCCCTCCCCAATTTTCAGAATCACAACTCTGCTCATGTCTTTATCCTTGACATTTTCTGCTATCTCTATTAAATCCTAAACTGCTCGGTAATGCTACTATCCCCTAAACTTAGATTAACATTAAAGCGATCGTCGGCATCAGCTAGAAAATAAAGTTGTAGATAGCTATCTAAGGGTTTCTCCCTTGCTATTGCTTCTAAACTGGGGATTAATTGGCCTATTTCATCGCTAATTTGCAAAGATAAACCGGGGGGTAGCTTGGCAAAATTGTCCATGGCATAGGCACGAATTAAGACAGCAATTCTCTGGTGACTGGTCGATAAAACTCCCACCATTAAAGCGATTTTATAACCCATTAATTGACTACCCACATCGAGCATTTTGCGGATAGCAGCATTGGGATAATGAGGATCAATATTCCAGAGATATTCGGCCGCTTGCCAGCGAATAGTGTCATCTTGGGTTTGATGTTGTAGTTTTGCTAAAGCTTCCTCTGGGGTTAAATGTTCCGAAAATTCCACCTCTTTTTGACTAGCATACAGTTGTCTAATTTCTCGCTGAATATCTGCTGGAGATTCTCGGCTGCTGACTTTTTCAGCAGCCAACAAAAAACCCGGATTAATTGGACGATAATTGTCGATAGTGCTGAGGATTTCCTGCCATTTCTCTGTAATAATTCCCTGCAACCATTGACCCAGTTTTGTGGGGATTACCTCTAAACGCTGCTGATAAAGTTTTTCTCGCCATTGTTGATTATTCAACAAAGCTAACCATTGCTGAAAACTAACATCTAATCTCGGAGAATAGGGTGAAACTTGACCTAACTTTTTAATTAAATTTTCTGCTGTTGCTGGCGATAAGTTTGCTAAAGATTCGAGTTTTCCTTGTTCACTCTCTCCCTCTAAACAACTCTGCCAAAGAATATCTAAATCATCAATAATTTGCTCACTGTCCAAATAATATTGATGGTAAATTGAATCGTATTCTGCGAGATTTTTAACATCTTTTCTGGATATAAAACCCCAGATATTGAGAAATTTTTCTGCTAAATCTACCTGCACCCCTAGATAAAAATCTGCCGCTAAATCGGGAATATCAACCCATTCTTGCTCTATTGTCAATCCCTCAATGTCAATCGCTTGACTGGGAATAGTAGTCACTTTTTTATCTTGAATTTGCCAAGTAAACCCGTTAATAAACTCCCAAAGATACTGATGGTTTTCGGGTATTATTTGAATGGAACAATCAAGATTATCTTTCAGCCAATTGCTTAAGCATATTTGCACCAAGTAATTAATCAAAGCCTGATTTTTGGCGGTTTGATTAGAGTATTGACTGAGAATCGATCGAGCTTGTTTAATCTCTGTTTCCGAAAAAGTTAGCCAAAGGGATTTCGGGTTAATTTGTTGCAAAATATCGAGGTTGACTTTCATGGTATCTCCTAACAGATTAGATTTGAGTTAAGTAGGACTGACAAAAATATTTTAGATAAGCATCGATCTCTTGTTTTTGCCGAGATTCTAATTGAATCTCATTTAACAAAATAGGGCAATCTTTGCCTTCCCTTGCACAGAGTAGCTGATAAATTTTTTTACATAATTGGGTTATTTCTCGACTAATGGTAGATGAGTGAACTCCCAATCGATTAGCGATCTGTGCTTGCGTCATCTTTTGATGATAGTAACAATATGCAATCTGTTTAACTTCATCCTCAAGAGTGATTAATAACTTATTAATATCTTCCTGGATTTCTTGCTGTTGGAGTAAATCTTTACTTGGCTTCTGACCGGGGAGATTTTCCCAAAAGTAATTGCTATTATCGTCATAATTATTAAGCTCAAATCTAGAGTAAGAAGGATCGATATGATTACGCATTATCTCCCCTATTTGATTGAGTTTTGCTTGCACTTCCTCAACGGTGAGAATAACTTGCGGTTGTAACTGCTGCAAGCGATCGATTACTTGTTGCCAATCCTCCTCTTGCCACTTATCCAATGATCTAAGAGAAGCTTTTTTTACCTCTCGAAAACAGTTAAATATTAGCAGATGATTCTCGTTAAAGATACCCGATGTTCGTAAAACTTTTTGAATTTTATTTGCACTAAAAAGACTGACTATACCGAGATTAGTCCTGCCGATAGTTTTATACTCTCCTCGCAGGAAATTATAGAGAGTATTTCTCAATTTTTTATCTGTCCATTTTCCCAAGATTAAGCGAAAAAATCCTGGTTTGGTCTTTTGATCCTGAAAATTACCGTAAAAATTGCTAGGATTATTAATGATTGCCGTAGAAAGCAAATTCAGCAAATAGTAGAATAGGGTTTCATAATCAGCATCGATCCGATGGCCAACATTTTTATAGACCCTTTGAGTTACCATAGAGGAGCGATATTGTAAAAAAACCATCCAATGAGACTTGACTAATTGGTTATTAGGCTCATTCTGTAACCATTGCCACAGATAAAGATATACCGCTTCATCATCGGCCACGCTTCGAGCGATCGCATTGATCGATTTTCTTAATTGTGGCACTTCGCACCAGAAAACTCGATCGCCTTCAATCGCTTTAATAGTAGTATAAAAGTACCTAACGCTCATTTCTATCACCGGCTACAGGTATCTGATATCTGATTAGGTAAAAACCGAGGATTTTCTGCAAGAGTAGCAAATAAATTGAGCGATTCCCTTGCCAAGCGCACCTCTTTCTCTGACAATAGATGAGGGACTGATGAGAAATTATCAGTTATGCTGAGACAGCCTTAGCAAACCAGTACAAGACTCATAAATTCACTCTGAGCTGCCACAAATAGCCGTCATATCAACTTCTAGGACAAAAATTAGGAATGCGAGTAACTTTTACCGAAAATCAGGGTTTTAGAAAGGAATTGAATAAACGGGTTGATGCTTATTTTACCGAAAACGGCATCCCCACCAGAGATAATTTTGCCATGTACCTGAAGACGATCACGATTTTAACTTGGGTAATTGCCGCTTGGCTATTTGTGCTTTTTGGTCCGGATATCTGGTGGCTAAAAATTATCGGTTGCATGGTTTTAGGAGGAGGATTAGCAGGGATTGGTTTTAGCATTGGTCATGATGCTAACCATGGCGGCTATTCTAGTCAAAAATGGGTTAATTCTCTCCTTGGCATGACCTACGATTATATCATCGGTACTTCCAGTTATCTCTGGCGTTTTCGTCATAATTATCTCCATCATACCTACACCAATGTTTTAGGGTACGATGTGGAAATTCACGGCGATGGTGTGGTGCGAATGACTCCCCATGCCGAGCATAAATGGTACCATCGTTATCAACATTTATTTATCCCGATTATCTACGCTATAATCCCTATCTATTGGTCATTCTCCGATGTGCGCTCTATCCTCTTTTATAATCGTTTTGGCGAGATTAAAATTCCCAATCCTAAACCGATCGATCTATTCGTTTTATTGAGCGGAAAAGTTGTTTATCTCTTTTGGTTTATTGGCATTCCTCTCTTAGTTGGTTATAGTCCCCTAGAAATAGCGATCGGTTTTCTCATTACTTTTATGACCTATGGGGTGCTTGCCTGTCATGTATTTATGTTAGCTCACGTTTTGGAACCCGCCGAATTTATTCAACCCTCGGAAACCAACCAAATCGAAGACGAATGGGCAATTTTTCAAGTGCGAACTACCGTGGATTTTGCCCCCCAAAATGCTTTTTTAAATTGGTATTTAGGGGGATTAAATTATCAAGTAGTCCACCATCTGTTCCCGCAAATTTGCCATATTCACTACCCCAAAATTGCCCCAATTTTAGCGGAAGTTTGCCAAGAATTTGGCGTTAATTATGCCGTTTATCCCACCTTCTGGGGTGCTTTAACTTATAATTATCGTTGGCTCAGACAATTAGGCAATAAACAAAGTAATTTCGATCTCAAATTAGCCAGCTAAATATCAGTTATCAGTTATCAGTTATCAGTTATCAGATGTAAGTTATCAGATGTAAGTTTTAAGTTAATTAGTTAGTTAGTTATCTTTATCTTTATACCTGTTTACTGTGTACTGTTTACTGATCACTATTTACTGGTCACTGATCACTGTTTAATGTTTACTGATCACTGAAAAATGAACCTACCCAACTCGATTACCCTATCGCGACTCTTGGGACTACCATTAATTTTATACTGGTTGCATCAAGGCACAGAAATCGATCGCTGGTTAAGTTTAATTATCTTTCTGATTGCTGCCAGCACCGATTGGCTCGATGGTTATCTAGCGCGAAAATTCAATCAAATCACCGAATTAGGTAAATTTCTCGATCCTTTGGTTGATAAATTGCTGGTTCTCGCTCCCCTCTTAGCTCTGATTGAAATGGATTTAATTGCTGCTTGGGGAGTATTTTTGATTCTCGCTCGCGAATTAGCGATCGCTGGTTGGCGCATTAATCCCAATTTAACGGGAAATAGCGACATAAAAGGGGCTAATTGGTGGGGAAAAAGCAAAACAGTCAGCCAAATTATCGCTATCGCTCTCTTAATTGCTCCCTTGCCTTCTGAATATAATTTAATTGCTCAGTTCGCTTTTTGGCTATCGGTGACATTAACTTTAATTTCTGGTGTGATTTATGTCACGCAAAATTGATAAAAACTTGACCAAATGTAAAATAACGAACATTAGCAATAATTTGCGGAGACAAATCGAGAGAATGGGGTTGCATTTTTTTTCTTAGTATATAATGGTCGGGGGGACTGTCAAACTCTTCAAGTTCAAACATATCATTCAAAGAAAAAACTATGCCCACTGTTACTATAGACTTCTCTGCCCTAGCTGGTGTTAATTTCACTCCTGCTGTTACTGGTGTATCAGCAACAGTTGCCCAGTTCCTGAACACCTTTACTGCTACCCCTATTTCTATATCGACAACAGACGCTGGTGACTATAGTCTCACTTCCATTGGCGTTTTCCCCGGCGGCAATACGGTTTGGAGATTATTCAACGGAACGACCAGTGCTGTTAGCGCAACCCTTTCTGGGTACGATTTCCCCTTTACTACGACCCTTACCCTGCCAGCAGATACCAATACTTTTCTTAGATCTACGGTTGGCGGCACTCATATACTAACCGTCAGCACTAATTCTTACACGAAAGCGGCAGGTACGCAACAAATAAATTTGGGCGCACCACCATCACCCTCTGGCCAAACTACGATCGCACCACTCCTAAACACCGATTCCTATTTTATTACAGGTAGTGGGTCTGCCGATACCCTAAGCGGCAGCAACCAAGCCGATACCCTAGTTGGCGGCAATGGCAACGATAGCCTAACTGGTGGCGCGGGAGTCGATACCTTCAACGTCGCCGCCGGCACCGACACCATTTCCGATCTTGGAAACGGTGTCGACATCCTGCTTGTCGCCGCTGGTGCCACGGCGAATGCCACGGCGGTAGCAGCCTGGACCGCCACTGCATCGACCAGCAACTCAGGCACTGCATCGGTCACGGCGAGCGGCTTTAACATCAACGTTGCTTCAGCGACTGGTACATCGGGATGGACGCTCACCAATAGCGGAAATGCCACTGCTGTCACCCTGACTGGCTCCGCTAACGCAGACACTCTCATTGGTGGAACTGGTGCCGATACCCTAGTTGGTGGCAATGGCAACGATAGCCTAACTGGTGGCGCGGGAGTCGATACCTTCAACGTCGCCGCCGGCACCGACACCATTTCCGATCTTGGAAACGGTGTCGACATCCTGCTTGTCGCCGCTGGCGCCACGGCGAATGCCACGGCGGTAGCAGCCTGGACCGCCACTGCATCGACCAGCAACTCAGGCACTGCATCGGTCACGGCGAGCGGCTTTAACATCAACGTTAATTTAGCGACTGTTACATCGGGATGGACGCTCACCAATAGCGGAAATGCCACTGCTGTCACCCTGACCGGCGGCGGCCAAGCCGATACCCTAATCGGTGGAACTGGTGCCGATACCCTAGTTGGTGGCGGGGGAAACGATAGCCTAGTTGGTGGCGGGGGAAACGATAGCCTAAGTGGTGGAACTGGCAACGATACCCTAATTGGTGGCGCAGGGACCGATACCCTAATTGGTGCAGGTGGCAACGATACCTTTGTATTTACCAATCAAGACAGTGACTCAATAACATCCTTTTCTGTCTCTAGCGCTATTAATGGGATCGATGTCTTTGCAATTACCTCTAGTGCTTACACAGGCGCTCCAGCACCAGGTGCGGCAGTTGTTAATACAGCGGCAGTCGCTGCCAATGCTGCTAACAGCATCGTCGTCGATACTTTAGCTAATATCACGGCCTTAGGGGCAACTAAATCTAACATTCGTTTTGCCTACGCCACCGATACAAGGCAGTTCTTGTATGACACTGACAGTAACTGGTCGACGTCCAACACCCTCATTGCAACAACTAGTAACGTGCTTAGTGGTTTAAATGCTGCTAACTTCGCCTTCATTTAATTTCCTTATTTGAATACACAGATACTGGGTGTATTAGCTAGGGCTAAGACACCCTTATTACTGTGAACCATTTAAATTGTTAGTTGAGATGAGGCAAGAGGCAAGACCCCCCGATGTCGGGGGGGTTGGGGGGATTCCACTAATCTTAAGGATAGACGGTTAAAATGGGTCTGAGCTTCAGAGCCATTGGCATTAGGGACTTGCGTGGGAATAATATCTCAATCGCTCGGAGGGCGCAAGCTTTGCGCCCCTACAGTAACGGATTTTGTCCACAATGTAGGGGCGAACTGCGTTCGCCCAAAAGGTACATTATCAAAGCGCAAGTCCCTTAGTTTTCTGTGGTGATTAACTGACGGTGATAATCGCCCCATAACTTCGCTGCCTGTTGACTACTGCCGGAAGTGGGAGAATTGTTATCATTCCCTAACCAAATACCTGTCACCCAGTCGCGACGGGGAAGATAACCGATAAACCAGAGGTCCACATAATTATTAGTAGTTCCCGTTTTACCCGCTTCTCCCATGCCAACACTAGCAGCACCTCCCGTACCATTAGTTATCACCCCCCGCAAGAGGCTATTCATCGTTTCGGCCGTTTTAGGGGAGATTACCTGCTGATTTCTCTCGCTATCCTCGCCATAGTCATAAATAACCCGACAGGTACTCAAATCCTCCACATTTTCACAGTCGGAAGCGTCGAGAATGCGTTTAATGGCGTGGGGACGATTCCAGCGCCCACCGTGGTCAAAAACCCCATAAGCGCCGGTCATTTCTAAGACATTTACCTCGCTTTGCCCTAAAATTAGCCCCGGTACAGGATTTAAAGGTGATTTCACCCCCAAACGTTCCGCCACATTGACCACATTACTTAATCCTGCCTCGCGAGCAATGCGAAGGGCGACGCTATTTTCCGATTGCGCTAAACCTTGAAACATATTGACCCCCCCGCTACTGCGTTCACAGGGAGAATAGGCCTGTCCTTGCCAAGAGAGTCCCGCGCAGGTATAGATTTTATAGGGCGATATTCCCTTTTCCAGGGCGGCAGCATAAGCAAATACCTTAAAAGTGGAACCGGGTTGACGTTTAGCTTGGATAGCGCGGTTAAATTGGCTTTTTTGATAATCAACTCCCCCGACTAAAGCGAGAATTTCCCCGGTTTGACTGTTTAAAGTAACTAAAGCCCCTTGGGAGTAACGATAGCGGGGTCCTTGGTTTAAGACATTATTTTTTAAGCTTTTTTCTGCGATCGCTTGCAGCCGGCGGTCTAAACTGGTTTCAACAATAAAATTGCCCTCTTTAGCCACTTCTTCCCCTAAAAGGTCCTGTAATTCCTCGAAAACGTAACTATAAAAATATGGTGCAATCGTACTAGATAGGGATTTTTTGGCTTGGGGACTGATTTCAATGCGGGATCTGCGAGCGCTGGCGGCCGCTTCTGGGGAAATCATGCCTAATTGGGCCATGCGATCGATGACACGATTGCGTAATTGTACGGAAGTGTCATAATCTTGAATGGGATTAAATAAATTCGGGGCGGGTAACATAGCCACAAGGGTGGCAGCCTCGGAGATATCTAAATCTCTAGCGGATTTATCAAAATAAAAGCGGGCCGCGTCTTCAAAACCGTAACCGGCCAGACCGAGATAAACTCGATTGAGATAGGTTTTGAGAATTGTATCCTTACTATACACCGCTTCTAATTGTAAAGCGACCACAGCCTCCCGGAGTTTGCGATCGGCAGTATTTTGGCGACCGACTTCGGGGAATAAACTACGGGCCAACTGTTGAGTCAGGGTACTGGCCCCTTGACGAATGCCCCGACCTTGCCAATTAATCATAACAGCCCGGACAATCCCCAAAGGATCAACGCCAAAATGCCAGTAAAAACGACTATCTTCGGAAGCGACAACCGCCTTGGGCAAATAGGGTGAAAAATCCCCCAGATTATCTAATTCTTGGTGAGTTTCCTGTCGAATGGGATTGAGGGGAGTTTGACCATCCCTAGCATAGACGACCACCGGACCTCTCACCCCGGAAGGGAGTGGATAAACATTAACTTTGCGACTTTCCCAGATAACCGCTAAAACTAATAAACCGAAAATACCACCCGCACCATAGAAACCATAGCGCAAAAGTCGCACCCACAGAGGAGGGGGACAGTAATAGGAGATGGTGACACAATTGGCTAAGTCTGGAGGGGCCAGGGTAAAGATATCACCATGACGCAGGGAAACGCTTTTCAGACGACGTTTACCCATATAAACCCCGTTAGTGGAGTTTTCATCTGTGAGCAGGAAATTATGGGGATTTTTCGGGTCACGCTGCAGGGAACAATGAATCTGACTGACCACGGTATTACGGATAGTAATATCACAGGAACTGGAACTGCGGCCTAACAAATAGCGATCGCCGATAAGGGGATATTTGCTTTCCCCACTGCCATTCTCGTTTTTAAGGCGTAATTCAGGAACTCTCGCCCCTTTTTTGAGATTTACCGCCTGAAAATTCACCTTTCCTTGCAATTTCTGCACGGCAACGGTGACAAGTTGACTAATTTGGGTTTTCGGCGACTGGTTAGACATAGTTTTTATCAGTTATCAGCTTTTTAGCCATCAGCCATCAGCCATCAGGAGTCAGGAGTCATACTAAATCCTGTTTAGAAGGTATAGGGGAGTTCATACCCAACATCCCTAAATTGACATTTTAGCCTCTAAAGCTTTCAGGTATTCCGTATTGACTCCCGACTCGCGAATCAGAGCAATTTTACCGGTACGGGCCACCTCGCGAACGCCAAATTTATTCAGCATTTGCATAATCGCCACCATTTTACCCGGATCCCCCACCACTTCGATGGTCAGGGTTTCCTCAGAAATATCCACAATCCGGGCCCGGAATACCTGCGCTAATTCGATCACTTCTGCTCGGCGCTCGGCGGTAGCATTAACTTTAATTAGCATTAATTCCCTTTCCACGCAAGGGGTTTGGGTGATATCCTGCACCTTGAGGACGTTAATTAATTTGTAAAGTTGTTTGGTTAACTGTTCGATGCTGTCCTCGTCTCCTGGTACTACCATCGTAATCCGAGAAACTCCCATCTGTTCGGCAGGACCCACGGCCAGACTTTCAATATTAAAGCCCCGACGGGCGAATAATCCAGCAATACGGGTTAAGACTCCCGCTTCATCTTCAACTAATACGGATAATGTGTGTTTCATGGCGATCTAAGTAGGTAGGCGTTAAAAGTTGTCAGACACCCCCCTTATTAAGGGGGGATTAAAGGGGGGACTAAGGGGGGATCGGCACCCCCCTTATTAAGGGGGGATTAAAGGGGGGACTAAGGGGGGATCGGCACCCCCCTTATTAAGGGGGGATTAAAGGGGGGACTAAGGGGGGATCGGCACCCCCCTTATCAAGGGGGGCAGGGGGGATCGAACCTAAAATCCATTTTTAATTTAATTATAACCAGCTACTTATCTACACAACCTATATTTAACTATTGTAAGACAGGAGGCAAGGCCAGAACAGTTTGTCTTCACCTCACGACGATAAGAAATTTTAACAGATAAAACCCCCCTAGCAGCAGGGCGAGCCGGGGAGCAAAAGCTGACGGCTGACTCATAATTCATTATCGGGATTTTTTGGCAATTGTCCAGAAGGGAAAAGTTTGACTGGGATTGATGATAACTCCCGTGATGCCATGGCGAGCAAAAGCGTATTCTTTGGTTTGCCAAAGGGGAATATAGGGAACTTCATCGGCGAGAATTTCCTGAATTTTGCCAAAGATTTGCTTTCTTTTGGCTGGGTTACTTTCCTGACGGGATTGAGCGATTAATTGATTCATTTCTTGACTATAAAAAAATGAGCCTTGACTTTGCGATCCTCCTTCTTCGCAGCCAGTTTCTGGAGAACCTTTAGCACAATCTAAAAAGGGATAAATATAGTTATCTGCATCCAAAAAATCGGGATACCAATTAGATAGAGCAGTGGTATAAAGTCCCTGGCTAATATTACGGAAAAAGGCCGCTCCTAGGATACTATTGGGTTCAAATTGAATCATATTATCTAAATCCCGTTTTGCTAGGGCTTTCATCACTGCCGCCACGCTGCTGGAAGTGATCGATCCCGAGGAGTGCCAAACTTCTACAATTGCGGGGTTTTCTGGACTATAACCAGCAGTTTTTAGTAATTGTTTAGCTTGCTCTATATTATGGTTGCCATAGCGCTCTTTAAACACCGGTTGTGACTCGGAAAAAGTAGTAGGAATCAGACTAAAAAGAGGGATGCCTTGACCTTGTAAAATGCGATCATTAAGTAAATCTCGATCGACTAGAGAAGCAATTGCTTGTCGCACTAAAATATTATCGGTGGGTTCACTTTTGAGATTGACGCTCATAAAGTTAATTGCTGCCCCAGAAGATTCGATCGCTTGCCATTTTCCCTGGGCTGCTTCTGTGCGTAATTTTCTCACTTGAGGAGGCAGTAAAGATTGATAGGCAATATCCACCGCACCCGTCTGAAAACCGTTAAATAAATTGGCAGGATTAGAGAGATAAATTTGCACATTAACTCCCTTATTTTTGGCTGGTTCTCCCCAATAGCGATCAAATGCTTCTAAACTAAAAGAATCGCTAGTAACCGCTTTTAATTGATAATGTCCTGTGCCGATAAATTCTTCGGGTTTAAATTTACCCTCGCCAATTTGATAAAATTTGGGTGAAACCGCACAGGCTCCGGGATAAGCTAAAAGAGCAGGAAAAGCGGCAAAAGGTCTGGTTAGTTTAATAGTAATTTCGTCTTCTTTTGTAGCGGTAATTTTATCAATTGTATCCCGAAGAAGAAAAGAAGGTTCACCACCATTTTTGATAAATCTTTCTAGGGAAAACTTCATCGCCTCCGCGTTAAAAACCGTGCCATCATGAAAAATAACCCCTCGACGGACTGGGATAGTATAAGTCAAACCATCGGGGCTAATTTGGGGCAATTCCGTGGCGAGGAGAGGCTTTAAATTAGTGGTTCCTTCGGCGTAGGTGTAGAGAGTTTCACCGAGATTATAAATAATAAAAAGTCCTGCTAACTCATAACTATCGGCAGGATCGATCGAGCGTGGTTTTAGGGTTGTCCCGATCATCAGGCGATCGCTATCCCTTGGTGGTAAATTGGAATTAGTGGACTGACAGCCCACGATCAGAAGAAGACAGAGGCAAAATAAACTTAAATAGCGGTAAAGTCGGCGTAAAGGTCTCATCGATGGCGATTAACGGCAGCTAGGTATCAATCAATCCTATCATTTTTGAGCATAATCTTTTCCCCCAGGTTCCCTTAAGTAAGTAGGTTGATTACTTAATTGGTTGGGGAAAATTCTTCAACAGCCGGACTGATTACCCGGACAATTAAATTAAATTTTCCGGTCGAGGATGGCAAAAACTTGATCAATTTGCACAAGAAGAAGACTTAGGGTAGAAAAGGGGTTAAATGGTTCAGAATAGCTGGAGCTATGGAGGCAGATAAACAGGGAAATGGGTAATATTTTTCAACCTAGATCAGGTTCCAGCAACTAATTAGAAACTCATCTTCTTGGCTCTTCTAGGTTCTGTGTGATAAGTTTAACTTACTCTATGATCGATCGATCTTTGTGTCCTTTGTGTCTGGAGTGGTTCGCCCCACTCCCTCGCCCGCAAGACTGTATCTTAGAATACATTTTACCCACCAAACCTGGGAGAGCCTCTTCTTTTATAAACCTCTTGCATAATTAATTTTTTCAGAGTTCAAAAACGGCAAAAATAAGGATTAAATGGCATAAAGTCTATAAATAGACCATTTAACTGATTATTATTCATTCTTAATTCTCCTGACTACTGACTGCTGGCTACTGACTCCCAACCCTAACAACAATTTTTGATTTTTACAAGAGGTCTTATCCATCAGCCATTTAGGTTAATCCTGTCCCTTCTAAACAAGCTCGATCGAAAATTGCCCCCGTGGTTACTGCCGAGGCTAAACTAGCACAAAGAAGATTGGCATCAGTAAAATTTGTTCCGCGTAAAATCGCCCCGAAAAAAATTGCTTCCTCTAAATCGGTTGCCGACAGATCTGCCCCGGACAGATTAGCGCTAGTAAAATCCGCTTGGGTTAAAATCGCCCCGACAAAACTCACTCCCCGGCCATCGACACCGCGAAAATCCGCCCCGGACAAATCTAGATGATTAAAAACCGCCCCGGCTAAAAAAGCCCCGGCCAAACTTGCCCCGGTCACGATCGCATCGAGGAGAATTGCCCCGCGTAAATCGGCATTACGAAAATCTGCTCCCCTTAAATTTGCCCCAGTCAGGTCAGCACCGCGTAAATTTGCGCGTAAATTCGCCCCTGCTAGGTCTGCACCCGCTAAATCAGCCCCTGCCAAATTCATGCCCGCTAAATCTTTTATCTCACCCTGACGAATTGCTAATAAATCAATACTGGGAAAAGTCATGTTCAGCCACGGTTAAATCCTGTAAAAATATCTTAGAATATTCGTAAACCTTTGTTAAGAAAGTGCTCCATGTCCCTAGAGCTATTATCCCTAGAAAATATTGAAGAAATCGCCCACCAATACGGATACTGGGCAGTATTTATCGGCATCACCCTCGAAAATATGGGGATTCCCATCCCGGGAGAAACCATCACCATTGTCGGCGGCTTCCTTGCCGGTAGCGGTGATTTAAACTATTGGTTAGTTTTAGTCAGCGCAATTACAGGAGCAGTTTTAGGCGATAATTTTGGCTATTGGCTCGGTCGCGCTGGGGGTTGGCCGTTTTTGTTAAAAGTTGGCAAATTCTTTCGGATTCCCCCCCAAAAACTAGAATTAGCCAAGGAACAATTTAGTAAAAATGCACCCCGGGCGGTCTTTTTCGGTCGCTTCGTGGCCCTGTTAAGAATCTTTGCAGGTCCCATGGCGGGAATTGCCCGAATGCCCTACGGTCGTTTTTTCCTCTGTAATCTGGGTGGAGCGACGGTGTGGGCGACGATTATGGTGACATTATCTTTCTTTTTAGGCCGTTTGTTCCCCTTGCACCAGTTAGTTAGTTCTATGGCTCGTTTTGGTATCTTGGCTTTAATTATCGTCCTGGCCTGGACAATTCTCCACCCCATCCTTGAGTCACGGAAAACGGCGGTTTAAGGCGATGACGGGGAGCTTGTGCGTTTGTTGCGTCGGAATATCGATTGGTTGTGACAGATTCCCCAACTACCTAGGGTATGCTGAAAAAGTCCTAGGCTGGGGTCAGGAGTCGGTCGTCAGTAGCCGGTCGTCGGGAGGGGAAGTCAGAATAACAGAATGACCTCGCACGTCTGCAAGTGGAACCCTTCCCAATCGAAGAGCGAAAGTGCAAGGGTTTTGAGTCCCCATTGCCATTTCTCAACGTTCGTTTCTGGGACTTTTTTAGCAGCAAAAGTCCCAAAACCATTTTATAGCAAGCCTTAAACTGATATTCAGCCAACCCTAAATAGGATTTGGTTCTGTATTTACCCCCGACACATCGGATATTCACAGGCAATTTACGGGTACAGACGAACGGATATCTTTGCGTCTGTTAGCCTTTTTTCGTCAAAACGATGAAATGTCCGTATCGAGTATCCGGGATCATGTACTCGTAGACCTTTTCCCGATCATTTTTATCTTGAATAAATTCATCTACGGCCGTCTTCACGCCCGAAGAAAAGAAACCGTAATCATCGACGATGATAACCGCCCCAGGGGAGGTGATCGGGTGGAGGAACTCTAATACCTGTTTGATCGGTTCGTACAGATCGAAATCCACATAGGCGAAAGAAACCCTCGCGGGTAAATTTTCCGCTCCCTCGAGGATTCGATCGAAAAATCCTTTGTGAATTACATAGCGATGTTCGGGAAAAGAAATCTTCCGTAATCGCTCTAGAACCATTCCCTCACGGCATCGCATTTTTCCCCTATAGGCTTCCATATTCCCCAAATCGAAAATATCGTGGAGCAAGCGATCTTTTTCCGAGGGGGCGGGCAACCCTTCAAAGGAATCGAATAGATGTAAGGTCTTGTCCGTTCCAGCGATTTCATTGGCGATCAGCGCGGAGGTTTCTCCCTGCGCCACACCGAACTCGCACACATCGCCCTCTACCTCCCGACACCGGGCTAAACCCTGCACGAGATAATAGGCCTCTGACGGAGGTGTGCCGAGCAATGTGGTTAATAGATGCAGACGAAGATCGTTAGGCTCTATTACGGGGTCGGATTCGTTGAGCCTCCCCTCGTAGGCCTGTGCCAGATTGGCGAAATTATCGAACCAGATCGGCAGCTCCGATGTGCGGTGGAGTGGTTCATCCTCGAGCGAGGACGAGGTCAGAGCAATGGATTGATCATTCATAGCTGTTACCCATTTAAAATGGGCATTAGGATGTTAGAAAAGAGACGCAGATTTATTAATTATCGATAAGAAAGCGGTTATCAGAAATAACCGCTTCTGGAATTTTCCAAGAATCTGTTTAACGTTCGCGGCGCCCGAAGTTTTTGCGCTCACCGCCGCCACCACCACCGAAATTGTCTTCCTTGGGACGAGCTTTGTTGACTTTCATCTGTCGTCCCATCCATTCGGCCCCGTCAAGAGTTTCGATCGCTTTTGCTTCTTCCTCATCGGAGGACATTTCCACAAAACCAAAACCGCGCATTTTACCCGTTTCCCGATCTACGGGCAAGTAAACGCGACTAACTGTGCCGTATTCAGCGAATACCTCTTTCAAGTCATCTGTCGTGACATCATAAACCAGATTACCAACGTAAATCGTCATGGATTGTCTCCCAATATCACAGCCATTTCGAGAAGGAGATCGGACACAACCCAGTCAAGGCCATCAGGGAAAAACCACTTCTGTTTGAAACCAATGCTGCTACCGAACCTAACTACTCTCTCTAAACTAGCATAGCTTATCAGTGATCGGTGATCAGTGATCAGTAGGAGTAGGGAGTATTAAGTGAGCAGTATTACACGGCGGTTTTCTGCTTTCTTTTCACTGATTACTGTTTACTGTTCACTGCTCACTGATTAGGGCAGCCAAGGATATTGACTAAAATCGGGGGGACGTTTTTCGAGGAAAGCCTGTTTACCTTCGGCTCCTTCGGCGGTCATATAGTAGAGTAAAGTGGCATTGCCCGCTAACTCCTGTAAACCCGCTTGACCATCACAATCAGCATTAAAAGCCGATTTTAGGCAGCGAATCGCCAAGGGACTTTTTTCGAGAATTTCTAAGGACCATTTAACCCCTTCCTGCTCTAATTCCTCTACCGGGACGACATGGTTAACCAAACCCATTTCTAACGCTTGTTGGGCGTTATACTGCCGACAGAGAAACCAAATCTCGCGAGCTTTTTTCTGACCGACTACCCGGGCCAGATAACTAGAGCCAAAACCGCCGTCAAAACTGCCCACTTTCGGACCGGTCTGACCAAAAACGGCGTTATCCGCCGCTAAGGTTAAATCACAAACCAAGTGTAAAACATGACCGCCCCCGACCGCATAACCTGCCACCAGCGCGATAACTACCTTGGGGATGGAGCGAATTAATTTCTGTAAATCCAGCACATTGAGCCGGGGTACGCCATCATCGCCAATATAACCCGCCTGACCGCGCACCGTCTGATCGCCGCCAGAACAAAAAGCATATTTGCCGTCGCTGTGGGGACCCGCACCCGTGAGCAATACTACCCCAATGCGGGCATCCTCGCGAGCATCACAGAAAGCGTCGTAAAGCTCAAAAACTGTCTTCGGACGGAAGGCATTACGCTTATGGGGGCGATTGATGGTAATTTTGGCGATTCCCCCCCATTTATGGTAAAGAATATCCTCGTAGGTTTTGACGGATTGCCATTCAACGCTCATAGTCTCGGTTATAGGCACAGCTTTTTTACCTTACCTCATTTTGTCGCCCACTTTGAAGCCTGGAGCGCTCGAAGAGGGGAATGGATAGTTGACCGACAAGGTTTAAAGCTGATTCTCTTATTGATATTTTCTGAGTATTGATTGAAAATATATTGATACTATTTGCTAACTTTAAAGAGCTAAAAATATGAGTATAATTAATAAAACTAAGCTTGAATCATTAGAGTTTTATTTGTGCTTAAAATATCCAATAACAATTTATCCTGATGATGAGGGGGGATATGTATCAGAAATTAAGGATATTCCAGGATGTTTCACTCAGGGAGAAACCATAGAGGAAACCTTAATCAGTAAACTGAAAACTCATATCTGATAACTGATAACTGATAACTGATAACTGATAACTGAATTAAAGCCATTCGATTTCTTTAGCTTTTTCGGGTAATTTAGCCGTGGTTTGTCCTTGGCTGCGGGACTGAAACCCAATTAAATCGAGGGGAGTAGCCAATAAATCTACTATATCAGCTTTACCAAACAATAACTTGAGAGTATTTTTTGGTAGCTCTTTTAATAACCAACGACCGAGAGTAAAAAATAACTCTTGATTGGTTAAAGGTCGCATCAATTCCACACCATACAATTCATGAAGATAGCGATTTGATCGCCCATAACGTTTTAATTGACTTCTTAAGTCTTCTAAGGTGGAACGATGACGATGGTAAATAATTGCCTCCGGTGCGTAGGTTAATTGCCAGTCGGTTTGTTGTTGAATACGCCAACAGATATCGGCATCACCACCGGTAGTTAAATAAGGACGAAATAAACCAACTTTTTGAAAAGCTTCTCGACGAATAGCGAGGTTAGCAGTTTGACCGTAGGGACAAAAAGAATGTTCTAAAAGAAATTTTGGTGACATAAAGTGACGACGTTCCGCATACTTTTCCAACCAAGTGGAACCAGTTAAGGCGGCAATTTCACCCGCTACCAGACCGATACTACTATCTTTAAAGGGTTGAACCAGTTCTGTCAACCATTGCGCTGCGGGACGACAATCGGCATCGGTGAAGGCCAGAAAAGGATAACGAGCGCTTTTGATCCCTTTGTTACGAGCAGCGTAGGAGCTTTGTATATGATTTTCGCTTAAAATGATCAGGTTCAGTCCCCTGTGTTCTTGTGCTGCCTTTCCTAATAATTCTCCCGTGCGATCGCCACTATTATTATCAACTAAAATATATTCAACTAATTGACGGGGATAGGTCTGTTTGGCTAAACAATCAATGAGAGGGGGTAGATCTTTCTCTCCGTTATAAATTGGCACGATCACGGATACTTCGGGCAAGAACTGCAAGGTAGTTGACATCGTTGGAGTCCAATAAACGGGGGACGGTTGAACTATTCGCTACAATACTACTATAATCAAGAGCAACAAAAAGCAAGTCTATTGTCACTTATTTTAGACCAACGATGAAAAGTTTCTTCCGAAAATTATTTTTCTATGTGGGTATTCTTTGGCTCTCACCTTTAATCATTGCTTTTCAGGTAGCTAATAATCGAGAACTTATCTTAGGTGATGTGCGGCGTTGGGTAGAGTTATTAGGCTGGGAAAAAAGAGCAGATTGGTTACAATTCTTAGCTCTGTGTCTGGAGGCAAAAGAATTTAGAAATTTATATTATTGTCGTCTTTTTCAAGGTGGTTCATTTAGCCGTTTTTTAATGTATATTCTTAGGTTTTTCTATCGAGAAAGTTCCTACTTATTTCTAGATTCTTCCTGTTCGATTGGCAAAGGATTATTTATTCAACACGGTTTTAGTACGATTGTTATGGCGGATTTGGGCGATAACTGTTGGATTAATCAACAGGTAACAATTGGCTATAAAGATAAAAGCGGTCGCCCCAAAATTGGCAATAATGTCAGGATTACCGCTGGCGCTAAAGTCTTAGGAAACATTACCATCGGTGATAATGTCACCGTGGGCGCAAATTCAGTGGTAGTCAAAGATGTTCCCCCTAATTGTGTAGTGGTGGGTATTCCCGCTCGTATTATTAAACGGGACGGCGTTAAAGTAGATGAAAAATTATAAACGTTGACTTAAAATATATTCGGCAATTGCCAGATCTCCGCGGGTAGTAATTTTTAAGTTAGTTTCTTCACCGACGACAATTTTGACAGGAAAACCACATTTTTCTAATAAGGCGGCATCGTCGGTGACTTCCCAAGCTAATTTTCGGCCCTGTTCATGACATTCTTTTAATAATTTTACCTGAAAACCCTGGGGCGTTTGGGCTGCCCACAACCGCGAGCGATCAGGTGTATCCTCAATCCAGCCCTTGCTATCGACAATTTTAATCGTATCTTTCACCGGAATCGCCGCAATGAAACCCTGACAAGTGGCTAAAGCGGCGGCACAGCGATCGAATAATTCGGGAGTGGCTAAACATCGCGCCCCATCGTGAATTAAAACCGTCTCAGCCCCCTCTGGTAGGGCTTGTAAGCCATTGTAAACCGATTTTTGTCTGGTTTCGCCTCCTTGGATGATTTGCACGGGTTTAAGGGCATTTATGGCGGTGATAATTTCTCGGATATCCTCAAAGTCTTCCGGTTGTGCCATAATCCCAATCCAGATAATTGCCCTGGATTGCATGGCAGCCAGCAAAGTCCAAGTCAGGAGAGGTTTTCCGTGCAGGGTGAGCAGTAACTTATTGCGATCGCTGCCCATCCGTTTACCCATTCCCGCTGCTGGAATTAACAAATACATATTTTTTTCAGGTAAAAAGTTAAAAAGAGTCAGGAAAGAGAATTCAGTGGACAGGAGTGGGGAGCTTTTTGCTGGTTAAGTAAGTGGTTTCAATATATCCCCCCTTAATCCCCCCTTGATAAGGGGGTGCCGATCCCCCCTTAATCCCCCCTTGATAAGGGGGGTGCCGATGATTGTTAATCGCTTCAATAACCCCAAAACTATGCCTCTTCAGAGAATAAATCGAGGGGAAAGTGACCATAAGTACCGACTAATTGATCATTTTCTGATTGACAAGAAACCAGGACACCGCGATAGGTTCCCGTATAGGAATCGAGATAGGAAGCTTGTCTTTGGGTATTATATTTAATATACACCGCTCCCAGTTCTGGCTGGTCTTCTGGGAGAGTATTAGGTAGGGGGTATCCTAGGGCTTGTAGATAACTTTTTAGGGCTTTAAATCCCTCTTCATTGTTATCGGCACAGATACCTAAATTAATTGATTCCGAACCTTGGTTAACTAATAAAATTGCCTGTCTTAGAGCTTCTTCTTCTTCAGAAGATTGGGCAATTTTTAGTTTAATACATCCATATTCTTTTAGGAGTTTCAAGGCTTCTTCAATAGACATGAGCGGTTATATAGGCGGGGCTAAAGATAAAAAATAAGCTGGTGCTGCTGTCCTTAACGACAAATTCCCAAGGAAAAAAGCCCTAAATCATGGAGATTTGGAGATAGGAAAATTTTGCATTGGTCTTAATCGTAAGCCTGGCAATCCCGATCATATCAGGTTGGGGACAGGAAAATTTATCGGGGTTGTTCGATCGCTCCGGGTTGTGCGGGCATTTCACTCACCGCTTTTTGATAGCCGAAGTAAGAACCTATAATAATTCCAGCACCAAAACCAATCCCTAGGTAAGGCAAAATTACACTGAGGGGAAAAGAGGAGTGTCTCTGATGAGATAGAGTCTCAGCAGCTTCAGTTAACTCCTCCCGTTTCTCTAGGGCTTTTTCTTCGGTTGTTTCAGAGTCTTCCAGTTAAATTTCCGCCACGGCTCTTTCGATTAAACGACGAGCCAGGGTTTGAATGCCAGTATGTTCATAGTAATTAGTCGTCATATCGAGGAATGCCCCGACATATACCAATTTATCGGCAGAAAAGTCGATAAATCCCTGGATTTTGCTCAATAATCCCTGCTGGCTCAAACTGCGATCGCTGACAAAACCACTCATCCAACCTTTAGTGGAGTCGAAACTTTGACCGATAAAGTCTAATTTTCTGGCAGTATTTCCCCCCGGAATCAATTCTTTAATACTGCCGAAAGTGGAGTTAGATTCTAATTCTTCCGGCCTGAGAATGCTCAGGCTCGATTCCACTTTGCGGATAAAACTGCCCCCCAGAGGGATTAAACCATCCAAACAAACTAACGCCGCCATCCGCATCAAGGATTCGCCGCTATAATCTCCTAGGGAAGCGACGAAATCCCCGATACTATCCCCCGGAATGCCATTAATTTGACAAAAAGCGACTAATTCGGTCACTAATTTCAGGGTTAGATCGATGGTTTGCGCTTTTTCGGGAGCAGGGGTTAATCTTTCGATTAAACCGCCCATGAGGGGAATTTTACCACCGACGGCATTAGCAAGAGAGGCGGCGGCTAGGGCATTATCGGCGCTGTCGATGGTTTGGTAGAGCCAAAGCGCCCGTTGATAGCCCTGGGATTTATCATTAAACAACCAAACGGCTCGATCGCCAATCTGTTGGATCATGCTTTCGTCGGTTTCACCAGTGACTTTGATAATCGTATTTTTAAACCCGACTAGGTTATCCCACTCTCCCGGCACCACATAATCAAGGGTTTTGAGAACTTTGACGGTGAGATTATTAGTCGGTAATTCGTCCACCAGTTCAAAAATTGGCTTACTCACGGATGTCTCCTTACTTTAATTTTGCTAGACCATCTAAATCGAACTTAGCTAACCAAGCTTGGCGATCGCTGGCGGTAAAATCCGCATCCCGCGATAAAACCTTGACTTGATAGCGATTATTGACTAAAACGGCGGTGGCGGTTGCACCCTGTTTCACAGAGGGAAAACCTTTAATCGTGGTTTGACTGTCTTGGAATTTATTGGCCGCCGCGGGATTATTGCTAATGTCAGATATGGCTAACATAGCCACAACTTTGCCATTTTGCTTCAGTTTTGCCTCGGCAAAGCCTTTTTTTTCCTGGGTATAGACGCGCTCGTATCCTCCCCCAGAAGGCGGGAAAAACCGATTAAAACTGCCGCCAGAGGTGGATTCTTTCACCACTGCCGCCGCCCCGCGAGCGGTACTTTCTTGTTGCGCTTGGTCAAATTGTGAGGGAGCTTTAGCACAGGAGGTTACTAGCAAAAGTACCGCTAATACCCCTGCTATCAAGATTTTGCCAAATCGAAAGCTCATAGTTCTCTTAATTAAAACTTACTAATGTTTGTTTGTAGTATATCTCTCGCTTATTGCTGATTATTGTTAAGTTTTTCTAGATTCTCTCACACCAGACCGAAAAAAAACAGAAAATCAGCAAAATTCGAGTCAATAACTAATTTTTAGGAGTACATCTCAATATTACCTCAAGGGGTGACAAAGAGGTTTAAAGGTAGGCAGGATAAAGACTCTAGCCAAATGTCCCCCAAAGAAATAGAGTGGTTATGGCAACCACTCAAAAATTTAAAATGTTACCATCATTCTATCAGGCTTGTTTACAAGCTAATCTGAGCGAAGCACAATATCTTACCCTGCAAATCCTCATACTGCTCTTACTCTCGTCACAGAACGGTACAATTAGAGAGATTAGCTGCCCTATTTCCTCAACCAATTACCTTTGAAAGCAGAAGAATAAATTTACAGAGGTTTCTTAAGTTACCGCAATTAAGGGTGAAATTGTTATGGTTTCCGCTAATTAAACACATTATTAAGCAAGAGTTTAGCCGAAAAAATAAAAATCGACATCAAAGAAGAAAACTGAAAAAACTTAGGCATCTAGGACATCTGTTATTGGTAATCGACAGAACGGATTGGAAAGGAAGAAATTTATTTGTAGCCAGTGTTATTTGTGGAAAAAGAGCCTTACCTGTGTACTGGATATTGCTAGATAAAAAAGGAAGTAGTAATCTGGGGGAACAAAAAAAATTTCTGAAGCCTGTGTTAAAAATCTTAAAATGTTATCCAGTCGTCGTGATCGGTGATCGAGAATTTCAGAGTGTTCAACTAGGAAAGTGGCTAGACGAAAAGGGTATAGCCTTTATTATGAGGCAAAAGAAGGGAACATCTTTGCTGTTATCAGGTGAAGACAAATATCAACCTCTAAAAGCTCTGGATATTCCACCAGGGACTGAGCAGTTTTTCTCAGGAATTTATTATACATATTCTCATAAACTTGGACCTTTTAATTTGGCAACTCGCGGTCAGAGACGCTATCGTAGTAAACAAGCCGAAGCTCCCTGGTATCTTCTTACTAATCTTGACTCTTTAGAGAAGACTTTAAAGTTATATGAATCTCGTTTTGGCATTGAAGCTATGTTCAAAGATTGTAAAACGGGAGGTTATAATATCGAGAAGACTAAAGTTAGTGAACCTCGCTTTTTAGCTCTTGTTTTATTGATTGCTATCGCCTATTCTTTAAATACGATACGGGGTCAAGAACTCAATATTTTACCCCACCGTGTTTATATTTGTCGCCTCAAAGAATCTAGTCGTTCTGCTGAAAGACATAGTGATTTTTGGATAGGTACTTATGGTACTTTTTGGGTTGAGTCGATGGATACTTTCTCGGAACTTGCCTTTTCTTTGATCCGCCTCAAACCCCAGAAAAACCCTTATTTCTCCAAAGGGTTAACGGCTATGAGCCTTATAAAGCAAGCTTTTTAACTGTTCTGTCACCCCTTGAGCAATATTACAGAAATATCCACTGCCGAGAAATTATCGGTTTTCAATTAATACAAATGTATGAACAACCGCGTGTAAGCATCTCGCGTTTGCGGGTGCGATTTGTTTCTAGTCCAAGAATAGCCTAAATCCCTGATAGGGTAGGGCGTAAAGCTAGGGTGGGAATGGTAGAGAGAAAACCACAACTACCCATAACTGATAATTGGATGTAGGTAGGGCTGGCTGAATATCAGTGGAAACCCTGCTGGAAAAGGGTTTTGGGCTTTTTTTCCAGAAAAGTGTCAGAAACAAAGGTTGAGAAATCGAGCCGAGGGACTCAAAACCCTTGCACTTCCGCTCTTTGATCGCCAGATAAAATTCAGAAACTAAGCGACTAAACTACAATTTTACCAACTGTGTGGCTTCTGGATTCGCTCTGGGAACTTATTCGGCAAATTATAAGTATAAATACTTATTTCTTGGGTGAGATGATCCCTCTCATTAGTTCCTGTAGGATGGGAGCATCTGGTTCTGGCTCTGTTGAATCTCAAGTGAAACAAATTGGTTTTTGTCTTAAAATTACTGGTGCAAGTTGGAATTCTGGCAATGTACCGCAAGTCCTCCGTCATCGCTGTGCCTATCCGAATGGTTCTCTTTTTTAACTTCTTTATTTACCTCATTAACTCCATGTGCAACTAATTTTTTAATCTTGATTTACAACTGACGGTGCGCTCATTTTCCACATATAGTGTTTTTGGATTAAGCTATCCACTGCCTGTAGTGGCATAAGTTGAACTAATACCACTACGGGTAGGTTTGATCAGTCATTGAAACACTACCTATAGTGATTCCCGAACCGAGAGTACAAGGCTTTCAGAAATCAGCACAATCAGATTAACGTCTAGAACTCTGATTCTGTAGTTCTGAGTTGCACATTTCGTTTATTATTAAGCATAAATGCTTATTGACAATATGAGATGATGCCTGTAAAGTCGCGGACAAAATAATCAGGCGTTGCCGAATCAAGGTATGAATGCTAACTGTGCATCGTATGCAAAAGTTAGTTTCGGTCGAGGTTTTAAACATCCCACAAAAGAAGCGATGATGATTCATGATTCTTTAACTATCATACATATTCTCCGCGAACGAGCGGAAAAACGACCCCGAGAGCGAGTGTATACTTTTCTGGCCGATGGAGAAACCGAGTCGAGCCATCTGACCTATGAGAGTTTAGATCGACAGGCGCGGGTGATCGCTGGTGAACTTCAGAAAAGAACCGTCCGTGGCGAACGGGCCCTGCTGCTTTACCCTGCGGGACTAGAATTTATCGCCGCCTTTTTCGGATGCCTGTACGCTGGAGTGATTGCGGTTCCCGCCTATCCTCCCCGGGCTAATCGCTCGATGAACCGACTCCTCTCGATTACCTCCGACGCGCAGGCTACCGTCATCCTGACTACGGCATCCCTACAACCGACGATCAAACAGTGGTTAGCGCAGACTCCAGCCTTGAGTGAAGTGAGTTGTCTAGCCACCGAGATCCTCGACGAACGGGGAGCCGAGGACTGGGGAGAGGTCGCCATCGCCAGTCAGGATCTAGCCTTTCTCCAGTATACTTCTGGTTCGACGGGAACGCCCAAGGGGGTCATGGTGAGTCACGGCAACATCGTACACAACTCGGAGTCGATCCGGCGATCCTTTGAACTGACCCCAGAAAGTGTCTCGGTGACTTGGTTACCCAGTTTTCACGACATGGGCCTGATCGATGGAGTCCTGCAACCAGTCTACACGGGATTTCCTGCGGTGATTATTCCCCCGGTGCACTTTCTCATGCGACCGATGCGCTGGTTACGGGCGATTGATCGCTATCGAGCCACCCATTCCGGCGGCGCGAACTCGGCCTACGATCTCTGTACCCGCAAGCTCTCCACACCGGAGGCGGAATCACTGGATCTGAGCAGTTGGCTCAGTGCTTATAACGGTTCCGAGCCAGTACGACGCACCACCCTAGAACGGTTTACCGCTAAATTTGCAGTCAGTGGATTCCGCCCGCATTTCTTCTATCCCTGTTATGGTCTCGCCGAGTCCACGCTCATGGTATCCGGCGGTCGGCTCCCCGCTCCTCCAGTCTATGTGCGGGTGCGACCAGAAGACCTACAGGAAGGTCGGATCGTTCCGAACCCCAGCGAGGGGCTAGATTTGGTGGGTTGCGGACAAGCCTGGCTAGAGACAGAGATCGCCATCGTCGATCCAACCACCCTAACCCGTTGTCCATCGGGGCGGGTGGGCGAGATCTGGGTAGGTGGGGGATCGGTGGCTCAGGGCTACTGGCAGCGTCCTTCCCAAACGGAACAAACCTTTCAAGCCTACTTAGCGGACACTGGCGAGGGGCCTTTCCTCCGGACCGGCGACCTAGGTTTTCTTGAGGATAACGAACTATTCGTCACGGGACGGATCAAGGATGTCATTATCCTCATGGGTCGCAATTACTATCCCCAAGATATCGAACTCACCGTCGAACAAAGTCATCCCGCCCTGCGGCCAGGATTGGGGGCCGCCTTCGCCGTGACCGGGGAAGACGATCGGGAACGGCTAGTGGTGGTTCAGGAAGTGGAGCGTAGTTATCTCCGGGGTCTTGATCGCCAAGCGGTGATCCGGCAGATACGGGAGGCGGTCGCCAGGCATCATGATTTACAGGTACATAAAGTGGTGTTGATTAAAACTGGAAGTATTCCCAAAACTTCGAGCGGTAAAATCCAACGTCACGCCTGCCGGAAACAGTTTCTCTCGGGAACCCTAGAGGAGATCGGACAGGAGAAAGAAACTTCGAGCCCTTCTCCCGAATCCCTGGCGGGATTAGAGGTCTAATAACAGTGTAAACAGCAGATTTGCTATTAGAAAACTTGAATGTAAACAGGAGCGGAATATGACAGAAGCCGTCGAAAAACTGCCAGAAAATCCCCCGCCGCTCTCGGGGAAATCGCCGAGAATCACCCTGAATAACCCCCGTTTAGTCTCAATTCAGCGCACTAGAGTACTGCTATTCAATCTCCTCGCTGTCGGGGGATGTCTGGGCTCTCTCTTTCTAGTCTGGCGCGGGGAGGTGAGCGCTCTCGATATCGGTCTGCTGGTAGGAATGTATATTCTGACCATGACTGGAATTACCGTCGGCTATCACCGCTATCTAGCCCACAAGGCTTTTGAAGCCCATCCCGCCGTAGCGGCGAGCCTTACCGTTCTCGGCGCCATGGCTGGTCAGGGGCCGCCAATCTACTGGGTCGCCAATCACCGACGACATCACCAGTACAGCGATCAACCGGGTGATCCCCATTCGCCGCACTTTCAAGGAGAGCGGGCTTTGAAGACCCTACCTGGTCTCTGGCACGCCCATCTCGGCTGGCTCTTCGACAAGGAGATCACCAACGCTTCCGTATTTGCGAAAGACCTATTGAAAGATCCCGCAATCGTGAAACTCAATCACCGCTATATGACTTGGTTGATCTTGGGATGGGTGATCCCCGCATTGATCGGCGGGATCGTGACCGGTACTTGGTGGGGATTGCTGTCAGGATTCTGGTGGGGAGGGATCACCCGACTCTTCCTATCGATGAACGGGGGTTACGCGATCAATTCCATCACCCATGTCTACGGGAGTCGTCCCTTTCAGACAAGGGAAAAAAGCACTAACCAGATGCTGGTCGGAGTTCTGACCCTAGGAGAAGGATGGCATAACAATCATCACGCTTTCCCAAACTCGGCTAAATTCGGTCTGGAGTGGTGGCAATGGGACTTCGGGTATTGGGTGATCCGGGCTCTAGAGAGCGGCGGTGTGATCTGGGGGGTGAAAGCCCCGTCCTCGGAGGCGATCGAGGCGAAAAAATCCACGGTACAGGAGGTTTAAAACCATGCTTGAACAACCGAATCTATCTACGCTCCCCGCAACGGGAAAAACCGAGCGGGAAATCCAAGAATGGCTCATCGCCTATCTAATCGATTTTCTGGAAGTGGCAGAAGACGATATTGATCTCGAAGCGTCCTTCGATAGTTACGCGCTAGATTCTACCGCCGCCGTTAGTATGACCGCAGATCTGGCAGATTGGTTGGGCTACGAACTAGAACCGAGTCTCTCCTGGGAGTATCCGAGCGTTCGCGCTATGGCTAGATATTTAGCGAGCGTGTAGTGTTCCCCACTTTCCCCTGGCGCTCGGACATCGCGAGCCTTCCCCCCAGTTTATCCCCGCCACCAAAGATTTCTATGAAAGTTTCTGAGCCGCTCGAACCCGCTAGAAAGATAATTTTTAATCCTTTTCTCGCTAGTTTCAAGAGCGATCCCTACCCGACCTACCATCGCCTCCAGGAGAGCGATCCCGTACATAAAAGCTCGCTCAACGGAGCCTGGGTACTGACCCGATACGCCGATATCAAGAAAGTTCTCCGCGATCCGAGGTTTCGCGCGGAACAGTTGTCCGGAAGGATCTCCGCCAAAAGTGTAGTACCCAGAGCCGCCGGGGATTTCGCCGCCTTGGCGATCGCTACGGGAACTTGGTTATTGTTCCTCGATCCCC
Source organism: Microcystis sp. M083S1 (assembly GCF_020246405.1). NCBI lineage: Bacteria > Bacillati > Cyanobacteriota > Cyanophyceae > Chroococcales > Microcystaceae > Microcystis > Microcystis sp. M083S1. Next base: position 6,308 of record NZ_JADBTB010000032.1, on the reverse strand, counting down.
CCGACCATACCCGACTCCGGAGTCTGGTCGGCAAAGCCTTCTCGTCGGCCGAGGTGGAGCGTTTGCGGGGCCAGATCCGGGAGATGGTGAACCAACTACTCGATCAGGTCAAAGACCGCGAGCGGCTGGATCTGATCGGCGATCTCGCCGCTCCCCTGCCGGTGATGGTCATCGCCAAGATGCTCGGCCTGCCCGCCGCCGATCTAGACAAGCTCCGTCATTGGGCGGATGAACTCTCCAGGGTAGTCGATCCCCTGCGCTCGCTCGGCGATTACGAGTACCTCAACGAGGTAGCTGGAGAAATGATCGATTACTTCCGACGACTGATCGGAGAACGACGGCTCGCTCTCGGCGAGGATCGTCTCAGCGCCCTGATCACAGCCCGCGAACAGGAGGACAAACTAAGTGAGAACGAACTGTTGTCGATCTGTATTTTTCTCTTTGTAGCCGGGGAAGAAACAACGGTTAACCTGATCGGTAACGGGATGTTAGCCCTCTTACGTTCCCCGGAACAGATGGGCCAACTGCAACGACACCTAGAACTAATCCCTACCGCAGTAGAAGAATTCCTGCGCTATGACAGTCCCGCACAATTTACCAGCCGGGTCGCCGCCGAGGATATTGAGTTGGGGGGAAAAACGATCGGTGCAGGCGAACTCGTCTATCTTTGTCTCGGGGCTGCCAACCGCGATCCCGCCCAGTTTGCCGACCCCGATCACCTCGATCTAGCCCGTTCGGACAATCGCCATCTCGCTTTCGCTGACGGTATCCATTACTGTCTAGGGAGTATCCTGGCACGTCTCGAAGGCCAGATCGCCATCGAGGCGATCGTGCGAACCTTTCCCGACCTAAAACTCTCCCCGGATCCGTTAGAGTGGCGGGAAAACATTATTCTGAGGGGTTTGAAATCCCTGCCTGTTACCACCGGATAAACTAATTTTTTCTGTTAGATGAAGCGATGATAACTGATAGAGAACCAATTGCGGTAATCGGGATCGGATGCCGTTTCCCCAGTTCCCCCACTCCTGAAGCATTCTGGGAAAATCTCCGCAACGGGATCGATACGGTGTCCGCAGTACCAGGCGATCGCCCAGAACTGGCCGCCTTGAGTACAGTCCCCCTAGATGATCCCGATGATCGCTCCTACCGATGGGGGGGGTTTCTGGAGGGAATCGATCGGTTCGACCCGAAATTTTTCGGTATCCATCCCCAAGAAGCCCCTAGTCTCGATCCCAAACAGCGCCTATTTCTGGAAGTCGCGTGGGAAGCCCTAGAGGACGCGGGACAGATTCCCGAACGACTCGCCGGTTCCCCGGTGGGGGTATTCGTCGGGGTCTCCAGTGTCGATTACTACGCTCTTCTGATGAATCAGCCCGAACAGGTCGATGGCTACACGGTTCCCAATAACTCGAACTGTATCATCGCTAACCGTCTCTCCTACACGCTCGATCTAACTGGACCGAGCCTGGCGATCGATACAGCCTGCTCCTCCTCCTTGGTGGCCGTCCATCTCGCCTGTCAGAGTTTACGAATGGGAGAATGCTGCCTAGCGATTGTCGGTGGGGTAAACGTGAATTTACTGCCAGGCGTGTGGCTCGGTTTATCCCGAGGTGGCATGATCTCCCCAAACGGTCGCTGTCGGTCTTTTGACGCGTCCGCCAATGGTTACGCGCGGAGCGAGGGTGCGGGGGTGTTGATCTTGAAGCCCCTATCTAGGGCGATCGCCGAGGGTGATCGGGTATACGCCTCGATTCGGGCCAGCGCGACCAACCAGAACGGCCGCGGCCAGCGTTTAACCGCTCCCAACCCCAAGGCCCAGGAAACCCTTCTCCGCCAAGTGTACGATCGGGCGGGCATTTCCCCCTCCCGAGTTCAGTACATCGAGGCCAACGGAACCGGCACGGTACTGGGGGACTACATGGAACTGAAAGCCCTAGGCGAATTTTTCTCTAGCGAGGATTCCTCGATGCCTCCCCGCGCCGTCGGGACGGTCAAAACTAATATCGGCCACGCGGAGGGTGCGTCCGGGATGGCCGGGCTGATTAAAGTGATTCTCTCCCTGTGGCATCGACAGATCCCGCCCAGTTTACATTTCCGAGAACCGAATCCCCACGTCCGTTTCGATCGTCTGCCGCTCGCCATCCACACCCATCTCACCGAGTGGCCCGAGAGCGAAGAACCAGCGATCGCTGGGATTAACTCCTTCGGTTTTGGCGGTACGAACGCCCATCTGGTGATCGAGGAGAGGCCAGCCCGACTATCGGCTCCGTCTCCGTCAGAGCGCCCCCTCGAGATACTGACCCTTGGCGCAAAAACGGAAGCAGCCCTGCGGGAACTGGCCCTGTGCTATCACGAGTTTTTGTCGGCTCACCCGGAACTTTCCCTCGCCGATGTTTGTTTCTCCGCCAATACTGGGCGATCGCCATTTGATCACCGTCTGGCGATCGTGGCGGACTCCCTCGAACAACTCGGCGATCGCCTGCACCTTTTCGCAACGGGCCACCCTGGTCAGGGCATCATTCACGGCAAAATCAATCGCCGTCGGCCGGCCAAAGTCGCTTTCTGGTTCCCCGGCCAGGAAAATCCCCGAGTCGGCACTGGCGATAATCTCTATCGCACCCAGTCCACTTTCCGCTCGGCCCTAGCACACTGCGAGCGAATTTTACTTCCCTATCTAGAAAAACCGCTTCTTTCCCTCCTCTACCCCGAAGATGATCGAGAAGCCCCCGATACCTTCCCTCGTTATACCCCCGTCCTCAGTTTCGCCCTAGAATACGCCCTCGCCGAAGTCTGGAAATCCTGGGGGATCGTTGCCGAGGCGTCGCTCGGTTACGGCATCGGCGAGGCGATCGCCGCCTGCCTGACAGGAACCGTAAGTTTAGAGACAATCCTTCCCGCCATCGCCACGGGAGAGTACCAGGAAACCCCCAGGACGGGACGGGCGGAAAAACTGGCCGAACTCGCCGGGACAGAATGCGATCTCTATCTGGAAATCGGTCGGCACTGGGAATTTCCCGCAACTGACCCAAAACTTCCCGGAACTTGGCTTTCCAGTTGGCAAGACGCTTGCTCGGAATGGGAATCCCTGCTTCTCTGTTTAGCCCACCTACACACCAGGGGGATCGGGATCGATTGGTCGGCCTTTGAGGGAGATCGCCCGAGACAGCGTCTATCTCTACCCACCTATCCCTTCCAGCGTCAGCGCTATTGGATCGAGACGGAGGAAGTAAAAGGGGATTTCGCACGACCAGTAGAGGATTCGGTTTGCCGAACCCTCTCCAGCTCCCCCGGACAAGAGCTAGAGGAAATGTATGTCGCTCCCAGAGATCGATGGGAAGCGGAACTGATCGAGATTTGGGAAAACACCTTACACCTACGACCGATCGGCATTCACAATAACTTTTTTGAATTGGGAGGCGATTCTAAACTGATCGCCAGTCTTCTCGTAGCGATCGAAAAAACCTACGGCAGACAATTTCCCCTCGCCCTTCTCTACGAGGCCCCGACCATCGAACAACTAGCTGCGATTCTTCGCCAAGAAAATTGGTCGGTTCCCCGGAAGTCCCTAGTGCCGATCCAGCCGAATGGCTCCCGCCCTCCCCTATTCGGTATCCACGTTCTCGGCAAAGGTCTGAAAACCTATCGTTCCCTCCTACCCTATCTCGGAGCGGAACAGCCCGTGTACGGACTACACTACCGCTTGGGAGTTGTCCCTACCGAGCGATACGCCGAAGCGCTCACTACCGTCCCCGATCTGGCCGCTCACTATATCCAAGAAATGCAACTCTTACAACCGAAAGGGCCCTATCATTTATGCGGCCATTCTTTCGGTGGTTTTGTCGCCTTCGAGATGGCTCGACAATTGCAAGATCGCGGGGAGCCGGTCGCCCTCCTGATTCTCTTCGATACCATCGTTCCCGACTCTTTCAAGCGTCTTTCCCTCGCCAAACGAATCCTACAGCATTGGCAGAGCGTCCGACACTCCGGAACGAATTACATCACGCAAAAAATCCGCGGCAAAGCTTACCAGTTGATCCGCAAAAGCAAGCAGTCCTCTAGCCACCGTAACACGCTACTTTTAGAGAAACCAGCCCCCGCAATCGTCGTTCGTGCTGACGCAGACGATCCGGGCTTGCAGATGTTATCCGATCATACCCAGATGGCCGAAAAGTACCTACAAGAGCTGCCGACCTATTCCGGGAAAGTCACTTTCTTTCAAGCTTTGGAACAACCGCTCGGTCAGGGATGGTATATCGAGGAAAAATTCGGCTGGGGGAAATTCGCGGTGGGAGAATGGGAATCACACCTTATTTCTGGTAACCACAAAACTATGTTCCACGAACCGCACGTCCAGAAGTTGGGTGAAACCTTAAAATCCTGTTTGGATAACCTGCCCTAGATCTCTAAATTTTATCCCAATTTCTCCTTAATTTTTGTAATTATTTTCCCCCTCGAATTATGCGATTTAATCCTTTTATATTCCAAGCCGATTCCTATCCGATCTACCGCCAGCTACGCACCGAAGATCCCATCCATAAAAGCTTTACAGGAGCTTGGGTACTGACTCGCTACGCGGATATAAAATTCGTTCTTCAAGATCCTCGTTTTCATGCCGATCGCGTCCCAGAACGTATCGCCAAAGGGAGTCAGCGCATCGATACCCACGAGTTTCAAATGATGACGGAAAACCTACAAAAATGGTTTGTATTTTTGAATCCTCCCGATCACACCCGCTTGCGATCGGTCGCCAGTAAAGCCCTCGTCTATTGGACGACCGATCGCCTTCGTCCTTTTTTACAGGAGACCGTCGATCGGTTACTCGATAACTTCCGCCAGCAAGGAACGATGGAGGTGATCAATGATTTCGCCCGTCCCCTCTCAAAAGCCCTGATGGGGAGAATGTTCCAACTACCTGAACCCGATCACGATCGCCTTCACTACTGGACGGACGAGCTATTCTATCAAATTTTTGAACCGATGCTCTCTCTCGATGGGTACAAAAATCTTAATCAAGTCTCTCTAGACTTGATCGAATATTTCAAAGTGCTCATTAATGATCGAAAAAACAACTTACAGGATGATTTACTCAGCGATCTTATTACGGCGAGAGAGCGAGGGGAAAAGTTAGAGGAAGAGGATTTACTATCGATCTGCGTTCTTTTAATAAGTGGCGGACAAACTACCGGGATTAATTTAATCGGCAACGGAGTACTCTCTTTACTCCGTAATCCCGAACAGCTAGAAAAACTCCAACAACATCCTGAACTGATTCACAGTGCCGTCGAAGAGTTATTGCGCTATGAAGGACCGACCCAAATGATCGCCAGAGAAGCGGCGGAAAGAGTTGAGATCGATGGTAAAGTTATCGAGCCAGGGGAATTAGTATATCTCTATCTAGCCTCCGCTAATCGTGATCCAGAACAATTTCCCGATCCGGATCGACTCGATATCACCCGAGGGGAAAAGAGTCGTCATCTTTCCTTCGGAGCGGGAATTCATTATTGTGTCGGTGCCACTCAAGGACGCACTCAAGGACAGATCGCCATTAATAGCCTAGTCCAACAGATACCCGATATCCAACTACAAAACGAACCAATCGAATGGCGTAAGAGTATCGTGCACCGTGGACTCAAAGCTCTTCACCTTACTTGCAAATTGTAAATAACTTTCGAGAATCTCTTATGAGGGAGCATCTCACCTTTGTAACCCCTAAATCAGGTTTTTATGTCAAGCTATTTTGAAAGCCTTGCTAGAAACCAGTTTTATGGATAAGTATAATTACTCACTTGCATAAATGAGATGCTCCCCTCTTATGACTACTGTTTACTTACATATAGGGATGCCAAAGACAGGCTCAACTTCTTTGCAAAAATTCCTTTTTGCAAACCGAATTCAATTATTAGAAGAAGGATATTTATATCCGATCACTGACACGAAAAAAATTGGTCAAATATGGGATCGTTATTCTCATATAGCATTTACATTTGAGACGTGGAAACCGATTTCTGAACAGGGTAAGAGCATCTCAATTAGGCTTGACAAAAGGCTTTCAGCACAGCCATCATATAGTTAGGGTTTGCTGAAAAAGTCATTGAAAAGTACAGGTCTCTTAATCAATGATTTCACTTAGCTACAAGCATAAGCTTTAGTTGTTGATTAATTTTTAATTTATAACTTATCCTAATCATTGACCGAGAAAAAGTGCTGTTTTTCCATTTCAGACATAAAAAAGCCCAAAAAACCTGCCTCAACAGGTTAGAAAGATTCATGACTAAAAAAGTAATAGCAATCGCTGAAAAGGAAGTATG
>NZ_JADBTB010000031.1:0-14553 GCF_020246405.1 Microcystis sp. M083S1 | reverse complement strand
TGCACCGAGTCCCCCAATTTGTTTGCCCAGTTCTTTGAGTTGTTTGTCAGTTTCTTTCTGTTGTTGGGCGTTTTCCTTCTGTTGTTGACTAACTTCCTTCAATAGTAGTTCAGTCTCCTTCTGTTGTTGACTAACTTCCTTAAGTTGTCGGTCAGTTTCCTTGAGTTGTCGGTCAGTTTCTTTTTGAGCGGTAGTTAATTCGGCTAAGAGTTGCCATACGTCTTCGGATGTAGTTGCCATAGATAATTTTTTCCTTCTGATCTGGTCTATTACTATTTTAGTCAATTGCGCCGATAATTCCTAATTTTTAAGCTTCAATGCTCTCTTTTTTGTCAAGTACATCTTATCCCATTTTAAGCGAATACTACCGTGCGATTAGCGTAAACCAAAACGCGATTTTGCAAGTGTAAACGTACCGCTCGCGCTAACACCACCCTTTCTAAATCCTTACCTTGACGAATTAAATCTCCTACGGTATCGCGATGGCTAACTCTGACCACATCCTGCTCGATAATCGGCCCCTGATCGAGATCGGCAGTGATATAATGGGCGGTAGCTCCAATAATTTTTACCCCTCGATCGTAGGCCCGTTGATAGGGATTGGCTCCCGCAAAAGCCGGTAAAAAAGAATGATGAATATTGATAATATTGGGGAAAAAGTTAATAAAATCTGGGGTGAGAACCTGCATATATTTAGCTAAAATCACTAAATCTATCTGGTATTGCCGCAGTAACTCTAATTGTCTGGCTTCCTGTTCAATCTTGGTTTCGGCGGTAACGGGAAGATGATAAAAATCAATACCAAATTGATTGGCAACTGAGTGTAATTCTGGATGATTGCTAATAATTAAAGGAATTTCTGCCCTAATTTCTCCCCCGTGTTGTCGCCATAATAAATCGAGGAGACAATGATCCTGTTTTGTCACCCAAATAGCTAGACGCGGGACAGTATCGGAAAAATGTAAGGACCAACTAGCCTGCAAAGGTTTGGCAATAGCGGCGAAAGCTGGTTCGATCATCCCACGGGGTAAATTAAACCCTTCTAATTGCCATTCTATCCGCATCAGAAACAATCCCGCCGAAAAATCCGTGTGTTGGTCAGCATGGATAATATTGCCGCCATTAGCGTAGATAAAATTAGCGATTTTCGCCACCAGACCAATCTGGTCGGGACAAGAAATTAACAAGGTTGCAGTGGCAGCAGTCATAAATTATCGGTGGCAAGAATTGACTTTTTCTACCCCTAATTTATTACAATTTTAGGCACTTCGTCCCTTTGATACACAAAAAAGATCGTTTGTCAATAGCGATCGCCGATTAAATTTCCGGTTAAACTGATAGGCTATTCCCTTGCTCAGAAGTGGCAAAATGCCGCTCGATTAGGGAGGGGACATCTTGGGGAGCTACCTGATTATAATGCTTTTTATCGGGCATAACCACCAGATTCGGCCCTTTTTTGCACTGTTTTAAACAGCCAGTTAATTTAATATTCACCGCTTCTCCCAGTCCTTTTTCCTCTAAACCACTCTCTAACCTTTGGCAGACTCTCGCACCGCCATTTTTCCAACAATCGGACTTCTGACAGATTAAGACGGTGGCTTTTTTAGCTTTTGCCGGGGCGACTTCTGGGGTTTTTTCGCCAGATAAATGCTCGATCCCTAGTACCCTCAGTTTTAATTTTCCCTTTTTTGAACAAAGACTACTTTCTCCCGTCACTTTTAGCCATGAGTGGAGAGCAATATTGAGAGGTATGTGGTCTCGCAGTGGTTTTTCGGGCTTAAACCAATATTCCCGTTTATCAACACTGATTCTCAGGTATTTTACCTTATATCCGTCCTTGAGGACAAAACCGAGGAATTGACCGACCACTTGAAAGGGAACCATGGTAGTTACAGATTTTGACATACTTTCTCACTTTTTACTCTCAGATTGCTAATTTTTCTCAAGGATTATACCCGCCAACAGGTTTCCAGCCAAGGGATTAAACAGCCTTGGGAAGCCTCTACCCATCGCAGGACAATCCACAGCTGTAAAAGTTGATCCTGTCCCTCGATGCGAACTGGCAAAAGCTGATGGAGCGAGCATTTACATTCAATGTCTAGGGTCTGGAGCCAGTGGTAGACCTGCCAGGGATCCCAAGCACTAATATTGAAGATTTTCTCACCTTCCGATGGCCATTTGTCTATACCCATGGGGCTTTTAATTGAGAACTATTAGCAATATAACTCTAGGCTGCTGTTCTCAGTATAACCGACAACTGCAAATAATTGTCAATAACCCGAAGAAAAAAAAGTTACCCGGCAGCGGCGATCAGCTAAAATCTTGCTTGTCCGCTTTGCCGATCCCGGAATCCCTACCGCCTAGAATTGTCAAAGAGATAAAAATGGAGATAACAAGATTTATTAACGAAAATTATGGATAAAAAAGCTCAAAAAACCGATAATTCAGCAATTCTCTATTTTGATGGTGGTTCTCGCGGCAATCCGGGGAGCGCAGCCGGTGCAGCGGTAATAGTTTTAGCCGAGGGTAATTCCTTGACAACGACTAGATATATGGAGAGAGCCACTAATAACGAGGCTGAATACACGGGATTGATTATTGGATTGGAAAAAGCCCAAGAATTAGGCTTAAAAAGCCTAGAAATTCGCGGAGATAGTCAATTAGTCATTAATCAAGTTAAGGGAGACTGGAAGGTAAAAAGCGATAGTTTACGTCCCTTTTATCAGCGTACTTGTCAATTAGTCGCCCAATTCGATCGCATTAGCTGGCGCTGGATTGAACGAGCTAAAAATAGTTTGGCTGACGCTGCTGCCAATCATTGTATGGACGAGGCGAAAAAATCGCCAGAAAAACCGAAGGAAGGTGAAACTAATCTCGATATTCTGCTCCAATCCCTGAAACCAATCCTAAATACCGAAGAATTCGTTTTTTCTTCCCTAACAGCAACAGAACTAGAACAGCTACAATTAACCCCTATCTGCCAATTTCAGGAAGAGGAAGGCCTAACGGTGATTATTCCCCGTCAGCAAGCTGATCGCACAAGCTTGCAGTACAAATATATTTATAGACAAATTACTCTTTCTGTGCATTCTAGTTTAGCGGCGGTGGGATTTTTAGCGGTGATTAGCGAGAAACTGGCCGCAGCAGCAATTAGCGTCAATGTCATTTCTGGTTATTATCACGATCATTTATTTATCCCTAGGGATAGGGTGACGGAAGCGATGGCTATTCTCGAAGAAATTAGCCGCTCATAACAGTTATCAGTTATCAGTTATCAGTTAGCAGTTAGCAGATGTGAGTTTTCAATTCACTCATTACTGTTTACTGTTCACTGAAAAAACAGGATTTATGATTATTTGCTCTCCTCCGAGGAATTTTTCACCGTTTCTTCTAGGAAAACTACCGGTTCTTTTTCCCGCTGCTGGGAGCGGATGATATCAATGGTACTTTTCAGCACACTAGCGATGGGAACTGCTATCAATAAACCGAGAATTCCTGCCACTTTGCCCCCGATAAAAAGAGATAGAATAATCCAGACGGGATTAAGTCCGATCATACCTCCCATTAACCGAGGGGCGATGACATTATCATTAATTTGACCGACAATAATAGTCAGGGTCAAAACCTTTAATCCTAGCCAAAAATCTTGAAACATCAGTAGGGTACTAATGCCAATAATGGTGAAGGCACTGGCAAAAGGAATTAATGTAGTTAGACCGATCGCCACCCCGAATAATAGGGCATAATCAACCTTGAGAACCACAAAAACAAAAATTTGAGCAAGGCTGAGAATTCCCGCTAAAATGGTTTGACCGGCAAAATAGGTTTCAAAAGTTTGACGAATAATCGTTCTTAATTTGAAATTCCAGGGAGAGGGAATCCAACTTAAAATTCCCTCCCAAATTTGTTCGCCATAGAGAACCAGAAAGACGGTGAGAACTAGAACAAAGAGAATGTTTAGGATACTGTTGATAGTTCCCAGCACAAAGCTTAGTAATTGAGTGCTAAGAGTTTGTAAAACATTGGTTAGTCGTTCCGATAACTGGGTGATTGATTGCTCGATATAAATCGCATATTTCTGAGTTTTATCCCACTTTTCTAAATTTTGTATCTGTTCGGTTCCCGACTCGATCCACTGGGGCAAACTATTGATTAAACTGCTTAATTGTTCGACAATCTGGGGAATTAAAATTAAACCTAAAACAATCAAAATTAATAGGGCAATTAAAAAGACAATAGCGATCGAACCACTGCGATTAACCCCGCGTCTTTGCAGCAGTTTGATGGGAACATCTAAGACAAAAGCTAGTAAACTAGCAGTGACAAAAATACTGACTAAGGGTTCTAGGTAGCTAAATAATTGGAATAATAACCAACCATTGAGAAATAAGAGCGGAAAAACTAGACTTAGCCGCAACCAACGAGGTAGTTGCTTAAAAAGCTCTATCATATAACTAATTTTGTCCTGAGAGAGTATCGAGGTAAAAAGAGACTTTTCTAACCAGAAATCCTCTTTCAATCTAGCATCTCCTCGTTACTTTTTTGGTTCCAGTAACCCTGAAACTCTTATCCTAACTGTATGGAGCTAAGCGGATTCGAACCGCTGACCCCCTCAATGCCATTGAGGTGCTCTACCAACTGAGCTATAACCCCGCGAAGACCATTTTTGAATATAGCTTAAATAGAATCATTTTGTCAAGGGGTGACGAGAAAAAAATTTGTCAATCAAAAGGCGATCGCTCATTGACAATGGTGAAAAAATTGCCCCCATTTAGACAGGAGCCGAAATTTGGGTTAAATAGGTTAAACAGTGACCCATGAGGAAATAAACTACTAACATAGCCACTGCCGCTGCTGCCACTAAGGTTCCCGCCAGCATCAAGGAAAACTCTTGCTTGTCGAACGCTTGCTGCATCAGATGCAATGACCAAGCCACAAGACCGAGGTCAAAGATGAGAATCGGAACTAACATATTTTAAATTTTGTTAACTTTCCTCTATTCTAATACATAATTTTCCCTGGGGATAATCGGACTGAAGTTAAAAACAGGGATTTTTGCCGGTTGCTCGATCGCGGCTGGCAGCCGTCAGCCATTAGCTTTCAGTAATAGCTGTAAACCTTGCTCTTCTTGGGTTTCAGTCCGAAGAAATCGGCAGCAACTAATAACATTAACCGACTCAATCACGAGATTAAGTTCTGCTAATCTTGCCCTCATTTTCCCTGGCTAACGCACGGGTACTTGTTGATTGTGCAGATAATTTTTGACCTCAGCGATGGTTAATTGACCATAATGGAGCAAAGAAGCCAATAAAGCAGCTTCTGCCCGCCCTTCCGTCAATGCTTCGTAAATATGCTGACAATTACCCGCTCCTCCCGAAGCAATCACAGGAATCTCCACCCTTTCAGCGATCGCTTTTGTCAATTCCAGATCATAACCCGCTTGCGTGCCGTCGGCATCCATACTGGTAACTAACAACTCACCTGCCCCGCGTTTTTCCACTTCTTGGGCCCATAATAAAGCATCAATACCCGTATTTTCGCGTCCACCCCGAACATAAACCTCCCAACCGGGGTTATGCACATCCTTACGTCGTCTAGCATCGATCGCCACCACAATGCACTGTTTCCCAAAGCGATCGCTGGCTCGATCGAGCAATTCCGGCTCGCGCACGGCAGCCGAGTTAATGCTGACTTTATCGGCCCCGGCTCTTAACAAATTTTTAATATTTTCTAAGGATTGGATGCCCCCACCCACTGTCAGAGGAATAAAAACCTGTTCCGCCGTGCGATAGACTACATCAATAATCGTGTCGCGATCTTCATGGGTAGCAGTAATATCAAGAAAAACCAACTCATCAGCCCCTGCCTGATTATACAAGCGGGCCAACTCCACGGGGTCGCCAGCATCCTGAAGATTGACAAAATTAACCCCTTTAACTACCCGACCTTTATTGACATCCAAACAAGGCAAAATCCGCTTCGCTAACATATCCTAGACTCTTGATTGTAACAATGGCCATCAAACGATCGCATAATTCCACCCCGGCTGCCGAGGAAAATCTGCTCACTCCCAATCCCACTATAGAAGAAACGGAAAAAGCAGAAGCGCAGATTCGTCCGCAATCCCTAGAGGATTATATCGGTCAACAGGACTTAAAGGCTAATCTAAAAGTCACCATCGCCGCGGCCAAAGCTAGACAAGAAGCGATCGATCATTTGCTCTTCTACGGACCGCCGGGGTTAGGAAAAACCACCATGGCTTTAATTTTAGCGGCTGAGATGGGAGTAAATTGCCGCATTACTGCCGCCCCCGCTTTAGAGCGTCCCCGGGACATTACCGGCATCCTGATCAATCTTCAACCCCGGGATATTCTTTTTATCGACGAAATTCATCGACTGAATCGGGTAACGGAGGAGTTATTATACCCAGCGATGGAGGATTATCGCCTAGATGTGACGATTGGCAAGGGTCAAGCGGCAAAAATTCGCAGTATTTCCTTACCTCCCTTTACTTTAATCGGTGCTACTACCAAAGTTGGCTCTTTAACTTCGCCTTTGCGCGACCGTTTTGGCATGATTCAACGTCTGCGTTTCTATACAGTTGAGGAATTAACCACAATTATTCTCCGAAGTGCCACTATTTTTAATATTCCCATGACTGAAGCGGGTGCGATCGAAATTGCCCGTCGCGGTCGGGGAACTCCACGCATTGCCAATCGTTTATTAAAACGGGTGCGCGACTATGTGCAGGTGAAGGGAGAAACTATGATTACCCCCCAGTTAGCCGCTGAGGGATTAAATCAATTAAATGTGGATTCTATGGGTTTAGATTGGACCGATCGATTAGTATTAAAGACGATGATCGAACAGTTTCAAGGCAGACCCGTGGGATTGGAAGCGGTAGCGGCAGCCACGGGAGAAGATGCCAAGACGATCGAGGAGGTGTATGAGCCTTATTTATTACAAATAGGTTATCTTAATCGTACTGCCCGGGGTCGCGTGGTGACGGCAGCCGCCTACGAACATTTAGGTTTACTGGCGAAATTGCCGAAAAAGAATGATCGGAGTTTACCTTTGTTTGAGTTATAGTTTTCTAGATATTACAGCGTTTTAGCTCACTTGTGTCCTTTGAAATCCGGCTCTTCGGCAAGGTTTAATCTATACTTCACCTTTACGATAAAGGCTGTAGGAATAATCTGGTCGCTTCCGTCCCTTCTCAGTTAAGTAGTCGTGCAAAATTAATTTCCTAGTGAAGATAGGCAAGGGGCAAGGGGCAAGAGGCAAGAGGTGGTTAGATATGTGTAATTAATTTTGCTTAGGTACTTAACAATTCTTATTGCGCTGACTAATTACAGCGTTTTAGCTCACTTGTGTCTTTAAATACTGCCTTGACTGCTTGAAATCACACAAGCCCTTGTGTAAAGACAGTATGATCAAGATCGTAGTAAGTTACATTGTTGTCATTGCTTGCCGCTTCTAATCCAGACTGTATTGGGATTGGTCAAAGCTATGCAATAGTGAGCTTTTATAGTCAATAATTTTTTAAGTCTGTTAACGCCCTATGTCTGTCCCAAATAAAGAAAATCTTAAACTGGAAACTCTTACCCTGTTTCAAAAATACCAAAAAACAGGGGATAATAAGTTACGGGATCAAATTATACGGTTAAACCTAGGATTAGTCAGAAGGGAAGCTCATCATTGGGTCAATCAATGCCATGAAAACTACGAAGATTTAGTGCAGGTTGGCTGTATGGGACTAATTCGGGCGATCAAGCGTTTTGACAGCAGCAAAGGTCATGCTTTTAGTTCCTTCGCTATTCCCTATATTCGCGGCGAAATTCAACACTATCTGCGCGATAAGGGTTACACGGTTCGGATTCCTCGCCGTTGGTTAGATTTAGGCAGACAAGCGACAAATATGCGTCGGGATTTCCAAACTATCCACAATCGTCAACCCAATGATACAGAAATCTCCCTCGCTTTAAATATTTCGCTCGAAGAATGGCAAGAGGTAAAACTGGCTTTCCAAAACCGTGAACCCCTCAGTCTCGATGCGACGGTTAATAACGATGAAGATAATAATACTTGTTTAAAAGACCTCATTCCCGATCCCGGTTATCGCAGCTTTCAACTTTGTCAAGAGGATCGCATTCGTTTACAACAAGCACTGGCTCAATTAGAAGACAAAACCCGTCATATTCTCGAATTTGTCTTCCTGAAGGATCTTACTCAACGGGAAACCGCCGAACAATTAGGCATTAGTGTTGTTACCGTCTCCCGTCGGGTGAAAAAGGGTTTAGAAATGCTCAAGGAAACTATGGTCCAAGAGGCATTTTAGCCCAATTATTCGGTTATCATAGCAAGTCCGTTATTAACTCCCAATTCAACTTTAAAAACTCAGTTATGGATTTTTTTCCCTGCTCCGATGCTCCCCGCTTATCTTAGCTCCAATAGCAAGTAATTCAAAACCCCAGCTAAATATTCATACTGCTCGATCGAATTATAGTAGTGAGCAGAAATTCTCACAATTAATGATGCTTCTCCCCAGGGAATTATCGGCAATTCGATCTGATATTTTTCCCACAGTTGTCTAGATAAATCTTCTGCTGCCCAAGCATAACTAGGAATTAGAATTGAAGACATCGATCCGATCATTGATTCTGGACAGGGATAATTGACCTCTAAGGCACGACAAAGTAAATTTCTGGCTTTTAAAACCAAATTATGATTCCTCGCCATCAGACCTAGTAAACCATCAATAGAGAGAGAATTTAAAAACTCGATCGCTTTTGGCACTGATAAATAAGCGGTGGGATCATCGGTTCCCATCCAAGCAAATTCTAACTGAAAACGGGAGCGATCTTGTCGAGGGGAATTCGCTCCATGGCTAATAGTTAAAGGTCGAATTATTGCCTGTTTATCCCTGCGCACATAGAGAAAAGCAGCCCCCTTGGCACTACATAACCACTTATGACAATTAGCAGTATAATAGGTGGGATTAATTGCCCCGATATTAAGGGGTAAAAAACCTAAAGCATGAGCGCCATCGATGAGAGTATCAATACCCTGATTATTTAATTCTTGCACAATTTCTGCGATTGGCCAAATTAAGGCCGTGGGACTGGTGACATGATCTAAAACTACTAATTTTGTCCGGGGAGAAACTGATGCTAAAATCGCTTGACTAATTTCTAAAGGAGACTGCACAGGAAAGGGAATTTTAGCGATAATTACCTTTAAACCCCATCTTTTAGCTATATGTTTAACTGCATTAGCACAAGCATTATAGGTTTGATCGGTGATCAGAATTTCCTCATTTTCCTGAAAAGTTAAGGAATTTAACACCGCATTCACTGCTGTGGTTGCATTGGGAACAAAGACTAAATCATCGCTATTTACACTGACTAAATCCGCTAATTTTTGCCTAGCAATATCTAATAAACCCTCTAATTCTCTCCCCAAAAATGCTAAAGGTTGCCTTTCCATTCGTTCCCGCAATTGTTGCTGATAATCCAAGACTATTCTAGGGGTTGCACCATAGGAACCATGGTTGAGAAAATAAATATTATCGGGAATTAACCAAGAATTTTTAGACATATTGAATTAATTTGATTTTATTCAAAACTAGAAAAAATAGCTGAAAAATTGCCTATTGTATTCAGAGACTGAATAGCTAGTATATTTATGATATAACCACCCATTTTAGATTAATCTCCGATGGGTTGAAAACGTTCGTATTCATCTTCGGGAGATTGATATTTTCCCGTTTTCACTTTCTGTTGGATTAGATGCTCTTGTTGTGGGGTAAGATGTACGTTCATAGGTATTATGACCATCTACTGAGAAAATCAACTTTATCTTAATTTTAAGCTAAATATCGACAAAAAAAGCTCTCCAGGAAAAAGGAGAGGGGAGAGAACGAGTTAGAAAAAATTATTAATGTAACCATCCTTTCAGACGACGCGCGACTTGAGGACGACGTAATTTTCGCATCGCTTTAGTTTGAATTTGACGTACTCGTTCGCGAGATAAATTGAACATTCCCCCCACTTCCTCTAGGGTATAGGGTTGACTGGTAGCTAAACCATAACGGAGAGAGATAACATCTTTTTCCCGTTCGGTGAGAACATCACTTAAAACTGCGAAAATTTCCTGACGCATCATCATCTCATTCATTTTATCTTCGGGAAGTTGTAGATCATCATCTTCCAACAGATCCACTAATTCCGTATCTTCTCCCTTCCCTACACGATGATTTAAAGAGAGAGATTGACGACGCAATTGTAATAATTGCCGCAATTGTTCGGGAGTCATTTCCAACGCTTCCGCGAGTTCCCGTTCATTGGGATTGCGTTGTAAATCTTGCTTGAGAATGCGCTGCGCTTTTTTGAGTTTATTGAGTTTTTCGACAATGTGAATCGGTAAACGAATTGTACGCGCATCGTTAGCAATGGTGCGGGTGATTGCTTGTCGAATCCACCAATAAGCATAGGTAGAGAATTTATAACCTTTATTGGGATCGAATTTTTCGGCCGCACGGTTGAGTCCGATCGCACCTTCTTGAATTAAATCTAAGAAAGGAACCCCGCGATTTAAATAGCGTTTAGCGATAGAAACCACCAAGCGCAAATTAGAACGAATCATTTTCCGTTTAGCTGTTCTTCCCCGATAAAGACGGTTTTCCAGTTGACGTTCATTATCTAATTGTAAAGCGATCGCCCATTCCGTTTTTGTCGGGGGACGATGTAAATTTTCCTGTAGTTTTTGGCGCACTTCTTCCGCTTCCATCAGAAACTTAACCGAGTAGGCTAATTCAATTTCTTCTTCCGCATTAAGCAGGGGATAACGGGCCATTTCTTTAAAAAATGCTCCAACAGTATCTTCATTGCTGCCTTTATCGTATCCAGTTCCACTACCCCCACGAGTGGTTTTTAGGGTTTCCGGTAAAGGTTCAGTCAGATCTTCGTCAGTTCTTTCAGCAAAATCCACGCTGTCTAGTTCTAAAGGATTTGTCTCCAGGGCAATGATTTGATTAAAATTATCATCAGAGGCTAGTTTAGAGATTTTCATAAGCAGTTATGGATGGAGTGGGGTTATAATAGCGGGGAAAAACTCGGTTTCTCCCAATGGGCTGATTGTTACATTGAATTTTCGGGGAGCAGATTTTTTAAACGTTTTCTTAATTAATGGCGGCAATTTCTGGGATATAATTGCGCGATTCTGTGTCGATGGTTACAAATCGCCGAACCAGACAATAAGATTTTCTGGTGAATGGGAGGAACTTTTTGTGTTTCTACTCATACACTCTAACTAAGGTTTTTGGTATTTGACTAGGTAAAGATCACGCTTCTTAACAATCAAGATAGCAGTCAGCTTTTTATGACTATTCTTCGCTTTTTTTATTGAGAACTATTCTCAAGTTTTGACTAACTATGCTTTGATTCAATAGCTAATAGTCAATAATTATCATTTGGAAAGATTTCACGGGCTAAAAATCAAAATTTGCGGGCAAAAAAGCAATATTTAAAGTGTTTTTAGACAAAATTAGCTATTTTTATTCCCCTCAAGCTTTAAACTATAATTTAAATACCCTATTCTCCCCCCCCCCGCAACGCGAGTGATCTCCCCACTTCCCACTCCCCACTTCCCACTCCCCACTTCCCACTTCCCACTGATAACTGATAACTGATAACCATGCTCGATCGCTGTGCTACTCTAACTGTAGCGGAACCTCGCACACCTTACCAATTAACCACAACTGGACAACCGTGGTTAGAGGTTTTGGTCGATCGCCCTTATCCTAGAGATAGTCAAGAGGATCAGCAAATATTAACCTATAGTATCCCTCCCGATTTAACGGTAGAAATTGGCGATATTTTAAGCGTTCCCTTCGGTTCTCAGGTAATTGGGGGAATTGCTCTTAGATTTCTCGAAAATTTGCCCGCAGGACTAGAAGAAAATCAAATTCGTCCCGTGGAAGATGTGATTACTAAGGGCTTTTTCCCCGATAATTATTGGCAGTTATTGACTAAAATCGCCCAATACTACGCAACGGATTTAATCACCGTTGTTCGCGTCGCTTTACCTACGGGTTTACTGCGAAGTTCCCAACGTCGCATCAGATTAAAACCAGAAGCGATTCCCCCCGGTGCGGAAGTTTTTTGTACTCCCCTCTCCCGTCAGATTTTATCCCTGCTCAAAAATCAAAAAGAAGGCGATTATTCGGCGAAATACCTGCAAGAAAAGGTAAAAAATGCCAATTACGGTATCCGAGACTTAGTTAAGCGCGGTTGGGTAGAAAGCTATCTAGAAGCGCCCAAAAATCCTAATATTAAGCTAAAAAAAGCCATTACCCTGCTAATAACCGACTTTCCTGCTGATTTAACCGAAAATCAGCGCAAAATTGTCGAAATCTTGCGCCACCAGGGAGGAGAAATGTGGCTGCCAGAATTGGCACAACTCGCGGGGACAAAACATTTTAAACCGCTGATTGACAAGGGTTATGTGGTGATTGAGGATCGGGAATTTCTGCGCTTATCCTCGGCGATTATGAGCAGGGATCAACCAAAAACACTCACTTCTAGTCAAAAACAAGCCCTAGAAGCCATTCAAACCCTGAAAGGTGGTGAAAGCGTCCTCTTACACGGAGTTACAGGATCGGGTAAAACAGAAGTTTATCTACAGGCGATCGCACCTGTCCTGGCAGCGGGTAAATCTGCCTTGGTTTTAGTCCCCGAAATTGGATTAACACCGCAACTAACCGATCGCTTTGTGGCCCGTTTTGGCGATCGAGTCTATGTTTATCATAGCGCCCTCTCGGAAGGGGAAAGATACGATACATGGCGACAGATGTTGACAGGAACCCCGCAAGTCATTATCGGGACGCGATCGGCGATTTTTGCCCCTTTACCCCACCTAGGCATGATTATCCTCGATGAAGAACACGATAGCAGCTTTAAACAAACCCAATTACTCCCCACCTATCACGCGCGTACCGTGGCTAAATGGCGCGCTCAATTAAACCATTGTCGCGTAATTTTAGGCTCGGCCACACCATCCCTAGAAACATGGCTAGAATCCCAAGTTAATCCCAGTCTTTACCTATCTTTGCCCGATCGCATCCAAAATCGCCCCTTACCGCGGGTGGAAATCGTCGATATGCGAAGGGAATTGCAACGAGGCAATCGTTCCCTGTTTAGTCAATCCCTGCGTTCATCTCTGGAAACCCTGCGCGACAAGGGAGAACAGGCAATTTTATTCGTCAGTCGCCGCGGACATAGTACCTTTGTATCTTGCCGAAGTTGCGGTTATGTGCTAGAGTGTCCCCACTGTGATGTCTCCCTCTCCTATCACCACACCGAACCGGGAGCGCAAGAATTACTACGCTGTCACTACTGTAACTATGGTCGCATTCATCCAAAACAATGTCCTGAATGCGGTTCTCCCTATCTGAAATTTTTCGGCACTGGCACTCAGCGAGTCACCCAAGAATTAACCAAAGAATTTCCCGATTTGCGCTGCTTGCGTTTTGATAGTGATACCACCCGCAACAAAAATGCTCCCCGGGAACTATTAAAACTATTTACTGATGGTGAATTCGATGTCCTAGTTGGAACCCAAATGCTCACCAAAGGATTAGATATCGAGCGAGTTACTTTAGTGGGAATTATGGCTGCCGATGGTTTACTTTATCACTCTGATTATCGCGCCTCCGAACGCGCTTTTCAAACCCTAACTCAAGTAGCAGGGAGAGCAGGAAGGGGAGAAAGAGAAGGAAAGGTAATTATCCAAACCTATACCCCTGAACATCCTGTGATTAGAGCAGTACAAACCCACGATTATGAGGGTTTTGTCGAGACGGAATTAATGCAGAGAGAGAGCTTAAATTATCCTCCCTACGGCAGTTTAGTCTTAATTCGCTTTAGTGGTTTAGATGGGGAAGCAGTGCAGAAAAGTGCCGAAAATGTTGCGGAGGAATGTGTTAATAATTTGGGTTCCGATTGGGATATTTTGGGACCTGCACCCGCAACAATTATGCGCGTGGCTAACCGTTATCGCTGGCAAATTCTGTTAAAATTATCGGGAGAAAAGGCTGATATCGGTGATCTTTTTCGTCCTTTGAAAAGCTTAGTTTTACCCAAGGTAAGTATGGCGATCGATGTGGACCCCTTGACGATAGAATAATCAAGGATGGATAATGCGCTCGCTATTGTTCACGGATGCAACCAGTTATCTAAATCTGTCAAAGTGTTAAAGTCTAATAAAGCGAGTCCTAAGTCTTCTAACCGCTCCACAGGAAGGTTACGGATGGTTTCTTCTAGATTCTGGGGTATTTCACCGAAACGTCGCTGAAGTTGACGGAGGACTAACTTTGCTTCTCCTCTTTGTTCACCTTGCTGAACCGCTTGTTCCCTATCCTGTTGGTAAAGTGGAGCTAAACGCATAATAAATTCCCTATCCTCCTGTGTTTTTTTCGATAACGCTTCTAAATTTCTACTCAAATTATACAATAAGTTTAAGGAAGCCGATTTTAGGGGATTATTCGGTGATAAT
>NZ_JADBTB010000030.1:0-7288 GCF_020246405.1 Microcystis sp. M083S1 | reverse complement strand
TTCAGGGGGTCAATTACCTAATTTTCAGGGAAAAAGTACCTGAATTTTCCCCCCAATCACTCCAAAGGTCGGCACTTTTTGAGGGAAAACAAGTCTAAAAACCCTATCCAACAAGGTTTTTAGATTTATTCAGCAAACCCTACTGACATCCAGACTAACCGTTAGCAATCACCAGACTTTTAAGAACATTTTCGGTCATGGCCGCTATTTGATCCAATTGTTCCTGATGGCGTTTTGCCTGTTTTTTGGCTTCTACCTTGCGTTTCAGGGCTTCCCGGGCTAAATCATCGCGATTTCTGCTTAAAGCTTCGATCGCTACTCGATTCCATGTTTCTGCTTCTTGAATGGCTTTTTTGTACTGGGGTTGAATTTCATCCCAACTGACCTTAAGATTGCTTAAAGCCCCTTTTAACAGGGTTTGGGCATTGTTGGGGTCGGCTCCGATAAGGGATTTTTTCAGAGGTTCGTAGAGTCCCACCGCTTGTAAATGGGTAATAATCGGGATAAATTCTTCTATCTGTTGACTTTTGCTAATACCGGTCTTACACCAAGTGGCAAAATGTTCGCAGTTGTTAAAAAGAAGATTATATTTCTGCTCCCCCAGACGACTTAGCGCCCTTTCTACCACCACATCGGGGATAAAGGAAAATCCCACCTCTACATGGCGCACCACATAGATTTTACCGCCCCTAGCAAAGGTTTCTAGGGAAGTTCGTTCCACAATCTCGCTCGGTTTTCGGTAATGAATGACGCTACCATCACCGCAATCGATGCCATGATGAGCATAAACACCCTGAAGATTGAGCAATTCCCGATAAGCGTATATTTGATCCCCTCTAGCCATATTTTTTTAGTAATAAAGTAAACAAGGAGATTATCTATTGAGCCAGTTTTTCCGGTTATTAATCTTCGTTTTCATGAAAATATTCCCGATCGCGATTTGTCAAAACCTATTATAGCATTTATCTTAATAGTGAGGTACAAAGTTTTCCTCTGGTGGAGTCGGTCATCAATACCAAATTAGGTTACACTTCATCTCTATGGGAAACGCTGTAAAAATTATCGAGGTAGAAATTGAGAACTATAGCCTAAACACCAGCGATTCAAGCCCCTTTTTGACTGTTAACCCCCTTAACCCAGAGATTATGGATGCTTTTAGTCCCTTTCCCCCTGACTGGACAGAGAATGCCGTTCACGCCTACAATTTTTGTTGTCCTTACTGTGGGGCAAAAGCTAAAGAAGCTCAGGCCGTTTGGATCAATCGCCGCGCTCCCGTTTTAGGAGAAGATTCCCGTCGTAAATGGCAGGAATTCTATCATTGTCAATGCGATCGAGTTTGGTGGGCCTGGAGTAGTGATCGACCTGCCGAAAATAAGTAATTCTCAATCGGGAATGGAAAATATGGCCGATGTCTATGTTTCTTGGGATGAATACCATCGTCTGATCGAAAAATTAGCAGTAAAAATCGATCATTCTGGTTGGCAATTTGCTCAGATTGTCTGTTTAGCTAAGGGAGGATTGCGCGTCGGTGACATTCTCTGTCGTCTTTTTCGTCAACCCCTAGCCATTCTCTACGCTGCTTCCTACGGGGGGCAAAATCATCAAATTCGGGGAGAATTAACTATTTCCTCAAATTTAGCCATGATCGAAGCCAAATTAAAGAGTCCCTTGTTATTAGTGGATGATTTAGTCGATTCGGGAATCACTCTCCAAAAAACCTCGATTTTGTTACAGGAAAAATACGGGATTACCAATATCAAAACTGCGGTGATCTGGTACAAAGCGGCATCAAGAATCAAACCTGACTATTATGTGGAATATTACCCCGATAATCCTTGGATTCATCAACCCTTCGAGCGTTACGAGTTAATTACACCCAAAGACCTCCTAGAATAAATTCAGTTTAGCATCAGCGGTAGAGAGTTTCCCCTTAAAAATCCCACCGAAGAAGATTGATATCTGAAATAGGCAACGTCATCTATTCTCCGTAGGATTCAGCAGTAATTTTCCCCCGAAAAACGATGTAATTATAAACCGTATAGGCTAGTAAAATTGGGATTAAAAAACCCACAAAAGTCAGCATAAACACCAAAGAACTAGGGGCGGCCGCCGCTTGATAAATTGTCACGGACGGGGGAATAATATCGGGAAAAATCAACAATCCCAAACCGATAAAAGAGAGCATAAACAGCAATACTGTCCAGACCATCGGGGTGTTTTCTTCCTTTAGTTGCAAACTCCGCAGTAATAAACCCAGTAAGACCACAGCTAGAATCGGGATGAGGATAAAAATGTAAATTAGTCGAGGGTCAAATAAACGCTGACGGATGTGGTCAGAAAGCAGTGGTGTACTGATAGTGATAAAGACAGCACCGATAAAAGTCGTAATAGCGGCAATTTTTGCCGTTTTATAGTGAACTTCCTGTAAATTACCCGTAGTTTTCAGAATTAGGTAAGTGGAACCCACTAAAACATAAGCTTGGATTAAAGTTAGAGACACTAGAATCGATCGCCATGTTAACCAATCAAAGGGACCGCCGGCAAAATGACCCAATTCATCCACTTTAATGCCCTCAAAAACCGCACCGAGGGCGAATCCTTGCCCCAAAGCAGCCAAAAAACTGCCGAGTCCGAAGGCATAATTCCAGAACAACTTGCGACGAGAATGTTCACGAAACTCGAAGGAAACAGCCCGAAATAACAGCCCCACCACCATAATCACTGCTGGCAGGTATAAAGCGTTTAAAATTGTCCCGTAAGCTAGGGGAAACGCCCCAAACAGGGAACCACCCATCAAAACAATCCAAGTTTCGTTAGCATCCCAAACATTGCCCAAACTGGTCATTAAAATACTGCGACGCTTCTCGGAGGAGGAAGTCAGGGAAAG
This sequence comes from Microcystis sp. M083S1, assembly GCF_020246405.1. Taxonomy (NCBI): domain Bacteria; kingdom Bacillati; phylum Cyanobacteriota; class Cyanophyceae; order Chroococcales; family Microcystaceae; genus Microcystis; species Microcystis sp. M083S1. Next base: position 4,401 of record NZ_JADBTB010000030.1, on the reverse strand, counting down.
AATTCCCACCCCCAAGTCAAAACCATCGAGGAGGACGTATAGAAACAGGAATAATCCCAGAATAAAAAACCAAATTTGTGGCAAAAAATACTGTAACGGTTCCATAGTTCCTCCTATTGTTGCGCTTCTAGGGAACGAGGATTTAGTTCTGGTGAGGTCACTTTTTCCTGTTGAGTCCCCGGCAGTGGTAAGTTAAGATTTGGTCCCTGACGGATAATAAGACTACCGAAATAGAGAGCAGAAACCAAGAAAACGACATAAATCGCCGTAATTCCGATTAAAGAGGTTAAAATCTCGCCTGCGGGCAGTTTAGAAGCAGCATCCACTGTCCGGATTTGATTGTAAACCGTCCAGGGTTGACGACCGACACAACGGACAATCCAACCGGTTTCAACCGCAAGATAACCCAGAGGGGCCGCAAAAACCCAAGCGCGCAGTAACCATTTTTGACTGTCGATTTTTTCGTTACTCAGTTGACCGCGCAGCCATTGCCCGACAGTTACAGTCATTAAAGAAGCAAGAAAAAGACCGATAGCGACCATAATCCGGAAGGAATAATAGATTAGCCCCACCATGTGCGGTCTGTCTTCGTATTTCCACGTTTTTAAGCCGAGAACAGGTTCCGATAACTTGGGTTTTAACTCCAAAAGATAACCCAAAGCATTAGGAATTTTCACTTCCCAGCTATTTGTCTCCGCTTTATCCTTGGGTAAAGCAACCAAACTCCAACCGGCAGTTTCTCCCGCAGGAATAGTTTCCCATTGCGCTTCCATGGCGGCTAATTTAGCCGGTTGATAGTGATACACTTGTTCGGCACTAAGATGACCGACAAAAATTTGCAAGGGAGCAATAACAATCGCTAGAGTAAGAATAATTTTGAGAGAACGACTAAAAAAGCTAATGTGACGTTTATTGAGCAAATACCAAGCACTAATCCCACCAATGACGAAAAGAGAAGTTTCCAGAGTAGCGAAAAACATATGCAGGAAACTATTAACCATGAAGGGATTGAGAATCGCTTGTAGGTAATCCTGAACGATAAATTTACCATCCACGAAGATGCCACCGGCGGGGGTTTGCAGCCAAGAATTAGCGGTTAAAATCCAGAAAGTGGAAAGATTAGCCCCGAAAGCGACGAGAATTGTCGCTAGGAAGTGAATTAAAGGGGGAACTCGTCCCCAACCAAACAACATAATTCCTAGAAAACTAGCCTCTAGCATAAAGGCCATGGTTCCCTCGAAACCGAGGATAGTTCCGAAAAAGTCCCCCACCGCTTCCGAAAAAGGCGCCCAATTCATGCCAAACTGGAAGGCCATGGGCAAACCAGAAGCAACTCCAATGCCGAAATTGAGAATGTAGAGTTTTGCCCAGAAGCGAGCGTGATGATAGTAGTCAGGATTGCGGGTTTTTAGCCATAATCCTTCGACAATGACTAGATAAATGCCCATACCAGTGGTTAATACCGGCCAAAGCATATGGAAAATAGCGGTGATGGCGAATTGTATCCGCGACAAAGCAACGGGATTGGCAAGTAAATCCATGATTACAATCTTTAAACGATCGTGAAAATATGATAAGCACCTATAATACTTAGCCAGTAATACCCTGAAAAGGCAAGGGTAAATAGGGATTATATAGATTGTTTTTAGATTTATGCGATCGCTTTGGTGTTAGTCAATGACTTAGCTAGTATTCTTGTATTACATTGGGGGGAAAACTCAGAAAAATTGCTAGAATATTAGCCTGATTAATTAATTTTCCCCTCGATCGAGTATGACTTTCTCCTCAGCCGCAGACTTTCAAGATGAATTTGATGTCATCGTCGTCGGGGCGGGCCATTCCGGCTGTGAAGCGGCCTTAGCTTGCGCCCGTCTCGGTTGTCGTACCCTTCTCCTCACCCTTAATCTCGATAAAATCGCTTGGCAACCCTGTAACCCCGCCGTCGGTGGTCCGGCTAAATCCCAATTAACCCACGAAGTGGACGCTTTAGGCGGCGAAATTGGCAAAATGGCCGACCGCACCTATCTGCAAAAACGGGTTCTTAATGCCTCTCGTGGACCGGCAGTCTGGGCCCTACGGGCCCAAACCGATAAACGGGAATACGCGGCGGTGATGAAAGGTATCGTCGAAACCCAAGCCAATCTGGTTATTCGGGAAGGCATGGCCACAGACCTGATTTTAGGGGCAAATGAGCAAGTTTTAGGGGTAGAAACCTATTTCGGCACTTGTTTCGCCGCTAAAGCCGTGATTTTAACCACTGGCACTTTTTTAGGCGGTAAAATCTGGATTGGCGGCAAGTCTATGGCCGCCGGACGGGCGGGCGAATTTGCGGCGGTGGGTTTAACAGAAACCCTAAATCGTCTCGGATTCGAGACCGGTCGCCTAAAAACTGGCACTCCTGCCCGTGTGGATAAGCGTTCGGTGGATTACTCCCGCATGGAACCGCAACCGCCTGATGACGAGGTACGTTGGTTTAGTTTTGATCCGGAGGTGTGGATCGAACGGGAACAAATGAACTGTCATCTCACCCGCACCACGGCGGCCACTCATCAATTAATCAGAGATAATTTACATTTATCCCCCATTTATGGCGGTTTTATTGACTCCAAAGGACCGCGTTATTGTCCCAGTATTGAGGATAAAATCGTCCGTTTTGCCGATAAAGAAAGTCATCAAATTTTTATTGAACCGGAAGGGCGCGATATTCCCGAACTTTATATCCAAGGCTTTTCAACGGGACTGCCGGAAAATGTTCAATTAGCAATGCTGCGGACTTTACCCGGTTTAGAAAACTGTGTGATGTTGCGTGCTGCCTATGCAGTGGAATATGATTATTTACCGGCAACTCAGTGTTATCCAACCCTGATGACGAAGAAGATTGAGGGGTTATTTTGTGCGGGACAAATTAACGGGACAACCGGTTATGAAGAAGCGGCAGCCCAGGGACTGGTGGCGGGGATTAATGCGGCGCGGTTTGCTTTAGGAAAAGAGTTAATTGTTTTTCCCCGGGAGGAAAGTTATCTAGGAACTTTGGTCGATGATTTATGTACTAAGGATCTGCGGGAACCCTATCGAATGTTAACCAGTCGTTCCGAATATCGCTTAGTATTGCGATCGGATAATGCCGATCAAAGATTAACACCTTTAGGGCGAGAAATTGGCTTAATTGATGACCGGCGTTGGCAATTATTCCAAACTAAACAGGCTAATATTATCGCTGAAAAAGAACGCCTACACGAAACGAGAATTAAAGAACGGGATGAGGTGGCAATTGCCATCGTTAAGGATACGGAACAAAAAATCAAAGGTTCTCTCTCTTTAGCGGATTTACTGCGTCGTCCTAGCTTGCATTATCTCGATCTTGATCGTTATGGTTTAGGTAATCCTGATATAAATTTAGCCGAAAGAGAAGGGGTAGAAATTGAGATTAAATATTCCGGTTATTTGAAACGACAACAAAATCAAATTGACCAAATTAGTCGCCACAGTAACCGTCATTTATCCCCCGATATTGACTACATGAAAATCGAAACTTTGTCAATGGAATCGCGGGAAAAATTAACAAAAATTAAACCCGCCACCATCGGCCAAGCCTCGCGAATTGGCGGAGTCAATCCCGCCGATATTAACGCTTTATTAGTGTATCTAGAAATGCGGCAGATGTCGGCAGTTAAAAGTTAGGAAATAATCCTGATTAGTGGATTACTATTGGGAAGACCACCGAAGAATCGAAGTGCTGAACTAATACCAATTCTCCAAAGTCTGACTACAGAAGTTTAATCCCCCTAAATCCCCCTTAAAAAGGGGGATTTAAATTCGATGTGTAGTTTTCATTTAGAGAAATGGTATAAAAAAACAAGCTCAGTTAGATGAAAAGTTTCGCAATCGTATTGAGGGCAAATTTGGACAAGCTAAAAGACGTTTTGGACTCGATAGAGTGATGACTAAACTTTCAGAAACGTCAGAAACTTCTATCGCCATTCCCCTTTTAGTGGTTAATCTTTCTACTCTGCTACGGCAGGTTTTACTGTTTCTTTTTGTCCGAAATCAGAAAAGTTACTGTTTTCGGTCTTTTCTATCAGTTATCTTGATTTTAATTGATAATTATCAACAGAATCACTTATCATTAAAGAAACAGAATTTGCCCTTAGCATCATAACTTTTTTTTCCTATCTGATTTTTTGCCGCAAACCCTAAGTAGCTGGTTATAATTAAATTAAAAATGGATTTTGCCTTTGATCCCCCCTTGATAAGGGGGGTGTCTGACAACTTTTAACGCCTACCTACTTAGGGTCTGCTGAATAAATCTAAAAACCTTGTTGGGTAAGACTTTTAGACTTTTTGTCAATCAAAAAGTACCAGGCATGGGAGTGATCAGGGGGAAAATTGAGGTACTTTTTC